>JAOPWK010000213.1 GCA_025965735.1 Frankiales bacterium | reverse complement strand
CCCGCTGGCGCAGCGAGGCCGACTTCACCGCCTGGCGCGAGTCGCAGAGCTTCGGGCAGGGCCACGCGCAGGCCAGCGGCCGCCCGGAGGGGCAGCGTCCGGCGGCCAGCGGCTCGACGATCTGGGCTTTCGAGGTGGTGCAGCAGTCCCACGGGGCAGGGGAGCCGGCATGAGCACAGAGGCGATTCCCGGCATCCCGACGTCCGATCCTGGCCCGCAGCAGGACGACGAGCAGGGCGAGGCCACCCCGCAGGAGCAGGGGGCGCTGCCGCCCGAGGACCCGGACGGCGAGCCCGGCTTCGCCTAGTCGTAGAAGGCGAGCATCGCCTTCACCGTCGCCTCGGCGTTCTCGACCGCGGGGGAGTGCAGCGCGTCCGGGATGACCGCGTGCGCGGCGCCGAGCCGCTCGGCCATCTCGGCCTGCAGCGGCGGCAGCCACGCGTCGTCGGCCTCGCCGTGCAGCACCAGGACCGGCACACCGGTCGCCCGCAGCTCCTCCACGCGGTCCGGCTCCCCGGTGAGCGCGTCGGCCATGCCCATCAGCGCGCGCGGGCTGGAGGCGAGCATCCGGTCGCGCAGGAAGCCCTGGAAGGAAGCGTCCAGCGCCAGCCAGCGCTGGTCGGTCGCGTTCATCGTGTCCATCGCCTCGACCAGCGCGGGCATCCCCTGCTCGAGCAGCGGGCGCATCAGCGGGAACAGCGCCACCCGCGGCCCGGTCAGCGCCGCCGGTCCTGAGCCCATGAGCGCCAGCGAGGCGAACGCGTCGGGCCGCGCCAGGACGGCTGCCCGCGCGACCAGGCCGCCGAAGCTGTGGCCGACCAGGTGCACCGGCCCGTCCCCCAGCTGGTCGCGCACCGCGAGCACGTCGGCCCCCAGCGCCTCGGTCGTGTACGCCGACAGCTCCTGCGCGCCGGGCGACTGGAACTGGCCGCGCTGATCGATCGCCACGACCCGGTGGCCGGCGTCCGCCAGCGGGTCGAGCAGCAGCCGGAAGTCCTCCTTGCTGCCCGTGTAGCCCGGCACGAGCAGGACGGTGGAGCGGGGTGCCTGTGCGGGCTCGCGCACCACCGCGGCCAGGCTGCCCCCCGGGACGTCGTAGGACTCGAGGCGGACGTCGAGGTCGGCGCAGATCGCGTGCAGGATCACGTCACCACGCTAGGACAGCCGCCTGGACCAGGTAGACCCCGCCGATCGCGGTGACCACCCAGCGGGTGATCGACTGGAAGGACGTGTCCGACATCCGGTCCAGCAGTCGCCCTCCGAGCACGGTGCCGAGCATCGACAGCGGCACGGCTGCCAGCACGACCAGCCACGGCACAGACTGCCCGCCGGTGAGGGCGGCGCCGTACACGAGCACCTTGGCGGCGTGCGCCAGCACCTGCGTGGCGGCCTTGGTGGCGACGACGCTGTGCCGGCCCATGCCGGTGCGGACGAAGAAGACGTCGAGCAGCGGCCCGGACACTCCCGCGACGAGGTTGAGGCCGGTCGTGCAGAGGCCGGCGAGCACGGCGTGCGCCGGCCGCTCGGCGTCCAGCGACAGCTGCCGCTTGGGCAGCCACACCAGCGCCGGGACCAGGCCCAGCACGAGGTAGGTCACCGGCTTGCTCGGGACGTAGGCCACCAGCGTGATCAGCCCGGCGGCGAGTCCCGAGCCGCAGCCGTACCAGCCCACGACCCGCCAGCGCAGGTGCCCGCGCTGCAGGACGGCTCGCCAGCCGTTGCTGACCAGCTGCAGCAGCCCGTGCACGACGAAGGCCAGCGCCGTCGGCAGGACGAGCAGCAGCACGCCCATGAGCAGCAGCCCGCCGGCCATGCCCAGCACCCCGGACACGGTGGCGGTGACCAAGGCTGCCGCGACGACGCAGGCGGCGGCGAGGAAGGTCACGCGTCGACGGTAGCAGCCAAACCGTACGTCCGTCTTGCTAGAGGGGGTGCAGGTCCACGTCCCGGACCTCGCCGGCGACAAGCGAGAGCGTCATGTACGTGCACACCGGCTGGCGCCGCCGGTCGGTGGGCGAGCCCGGGTTGAGCAGCCGCATGCCGCGCGGCGTCGTCGTGTCCCACGGGATGTGGCTGTGGCCGAAGACCAGCAGGTCGACGTCGGGGTGCGCGACGTCCATCCGCGGCTCGCGCCCGGTGCGCCCGCCGGTCTCGTGCACCACCGCTACCCGGACGCCCTCCAGCGTCGCCCGGGCCACCTCCGGAAGCCGGGCGCGCAGCGCGGCGCCGTCGTTGTTGCCCCAGCAGGCCAGCAGCTGCGTCGCGCGTGCCTCCAGCGCGTCCAGCGCGGCCACGTCCACCCAGTCGCCGGCGTGCACGACGAGGTCCGCCGCCTCGACCTCGGCCCACACCTTCGCGGGCAGGTCCTTGGCGCGCTTGGGCAGGTGGGTGTCGGCGAGCAGCAGCAGGCGCACGATCCCAGCCTGCTACAGGTGCGCCAGCACCTCGGGCAGCGGCCGGCGCTCCAGCACGACGTCGGTCAGCCCCTCGAGCCGGCCGCAGTCGACGCACCGGGCGGCCAGCGCCACCCACTCCACGTGCTCCCCGTCCGGAACGTGCAGGCCGGCGCAGAGCTCGGCGATGGACTGCCCGCAGCCGCCGCACGCCCACATCATCGGGTGCGTCCAGTGCGCCTCGGACTCCAGCAGGGGGACCGTCGTCGCGCAGGCCAGGCAGCGCCGCCGGGCGACGCCGGCCAGCGGGTCGGCCTCCACGTACTGCCAGGTCGGCGCCTCCTCGCCGTGCTGCGCGCAGTGCAGCACCACGACCTCGTGCACCTCGGGCGCGCCGTCCAGCGTGCGCAGCCACTCGCGCAGGTCGTCGACGTCCTCGCCCGTACGGCACCCGTTCGCGGTCCTCAGCACCATGAGCGGGTCATCGGCAGGCGGGACCGGGCTCCTGAAGCCCGACCGGGCTACTCCGCGGCGGGAGCGGGCTCGGCGCCCTCGCCGGCGCCCTTGCCGCGACCACGGCCACCGCGACGACGGCGACGCGGTGCGCCGGTGCCGTCGCCGGCTGGCGCGTCGTCAGGACCTGTGGACGGTGCTTCGCCGCTGCCGGCGACGGCCTCGAGCGCAGCCCCGGCACCACGGGTGCGACGGCGGGGGCTGCCGCTGCGCTTGGGCAGCTGCGGGGCGTCGTCCGCGGCAGCCTCGGGCGCGTCGTCTCGGCCGGAGGAGCGGCCGCCCTCGCGGCCACCGGAGCGACCGCCGGAGTCACGACCGCCGTCACGGCCGCCGGAGCGACCACCCGCGGCCGGCGTGTTGCGGCGTCCTGTTTCGCCGAGGTCCTCGACCTGCTCGGCGTCCAGGCCGGCGCGGACGCGTGCGGAGCGCGGGAGCGTGCCCTTGGTGCCCTCGGGGATGTCGAGGTCGCTGTAGAGGTGCTTGGAGGAGGAGTAGGTCTCGACCGGCTCCGGGAACGGCAGCTCGAGGGCC
>JAOPWK010000209.1 GCA_025965735.1 Frankiales bacterium | reverse complement strand
GGATCTTCTTGCCGAAGCGCTGCCACTCCTTGGGGTCCTGGTTGTGCTCGTCCTTCCAGAACGTGTAGCCCTCGGCGCTGCGGTCGATCACGTGCTCGGCGCCCATGCTCCGGCAGATGTCGGCCTTCTCCGGGCTGCTGACGACGCAGATCGGGGTGCCGCCGCCGTTGAGGACGTACTGCGTGGCGTAGGAGCCGAGCCCGCCGGACGCCCCCCAGATGAGGACGTTGTCGCCCTGCTTCATCTGGCCGGCGTTCTTGCTGACGAGCTGGCGGTACGCCGTGCTGTTGACCAGGCCGGGGACCGCCGCCTCCTCCCACGTCAGGTGGGCGGGCTTGGGCATGAGCTGGTTGGCCTTGACCAGGGCGAGCTCGGCCAGGCCGCCGAAGTTGGTCTCGAAGCCCCAGATGCGCTGCTGCGGGTCCATCATCGAGTCGTCGTGGCCCTGGTGGTCCTCGAGCTCGACGGACAGGCAGTGCGCGACGACGACGTCACCGGCCTTCCACTTCGTGACGCCGGGCCCGACCGCCAGCACCACGCCGGACAGGTCGGAGCCGACGACGTGGTACGGCAGGTCGTGCCGCTTGGTGAGCTCGGACAGCCGGCCGTACCGCTCGAGGAAGCCGAAGGTGGAGACCGGCTCGAAGATCGAGGTCCAGACGGTGTTGAAGTTCACCGAGCTGGCCATCACGGCGACGATCGCCTCGCCGGGGCCGAGCTCGGGGGTGGCGACCTGGTCGACGTGCAGGCTCTTGCGAGGGTCCTTGTCGCGGGTCGCGACGCCCTCGAACATGCCCTGCTCGTCCTTGCGCACGACGACGCCGCGGTAGCTCTCGGGCACCTTGACGCCCTGCACTGCTGAGGTGTCGCCCGACTGGATGGCCTCGAGGATGTCCTTCACGCGCGCCGCTCTCCCTGTGTCGTGGTGTGGCGCGAGGTTACCGACGGGTACCCAGCGCTCGAACAGGGACCGCCCTCTAGTGCCCCAGGCCGTCGGGTCCGGGCTCCACCAGCTCGACGAGCACGCCGCCGGCGCTCTTCGGGTGCACGAAGTTGACCCGGCTGCCCGCGGTGCCCTTCTTCGGCTCGTCGTAGAGCAGTCGCATGCCCTGGCTGCGCAGGTGCGCGCTGACGTCGTCGATCGAGGAGACGCGGTAGGCCATCTGCTGGATGCCCGGGCCGTTCTTGTCCAGGAACCTGCCGATGGTGCTGTCGGGCGACAGCGGCGCGAGCAGCTGGAGGTAGGAGCCGCTGCTCCCGATCTCGAGCATCGCCTCGCGCACGCCCTGCTCCTCGTTCACCTCCGTGTGCACGCAGCGCATGCCGAAGCTCGACTCGTACATCTCGATGGCGGCGTCGAGGTCGGCGACGGCGATGCCGACGTGGTCGATGCCGAGGACGTGCTGCGACTGCATCTGCACCGGGAGGCTCCTTCTGGGTGGCGGTTGCTCCTAGGTATCGTCGCAGCACCGCAACCCCGACCTCAGGAGGTCCCTCGTGGCCGGCTCCGCAGACCGCTCCGTCATCGTCGGTGGAGCGCGCACCCCGATCGGCAAGTTCTCCGGCGGCCTCAAGGACTTCACCGCGATGGACCTCGGCGGCATCGCCATCGAGGCCGCGCTCCAGCGTGCCGGCATCTCCGGGGCCGACGTCGACTACGTGATCATGGGCCAGGTGCTGCAGGCCGGCCAGGGCCAGATCACCGCCCGCCAGGCCGCGGTCAAGGGCGGCATCCCGATGGACGTCCCCGCGCTGACCATCAACAAGGTCTGCCTGTCCGGCCTGTCCGCCATCGCCATGGCCGACCAGCTGATCCGCGCCGGTGAGTTCGACGTCGTGGTGGCGGGTGGCATGGAGTCGATGACCCAGGCGCCGTTCCTGCTCCCCAAGGCGCGCGCCGGCTACCGCTACGGCAACGCCGAGATCCTCGACGCGACCTTCCACGACGGCCTTTTCGACGCCTTCGACAAGATGGCGATGGGCGAGGCGACGGAGACGGTCAACGACAAGTTCGGCTTCACCCGCGAGGAGCAGGACGAGTACGCCGCGAAGAGCCACGAGCTGGCTGCCGCCGCCATCAAGGAGGGACGCTTCGCCGACGAGATCGTGCCGGTGCCGGTCCCGCAGCGGAAGGGCGACCCGATCCTCATCACCGAGGACGAGGGCGTGCGCCCGGGCACGACGACGGAGTCGCTCGGCAAGCTGAAGCCGGCCTTCCGCAAGGACGGCACCATCACCGCGGGCAACGCCTCGCAGATCTCCGACGGCGCCGCCGCCGTCGTCGTGATGAGCCGTGCCGCCGCCGAGCGGCTGGGAGTCACCGACCGGATCCTCGCCGAGGTGGGCGCGCACGGCGTCGTGGCGGGCCCGGACAACAGCCTGCAGCTGCAGCCGGCCAACGCGATCCGCGCTGCCGTCGCCAAGAGCGACGTCGCGCTGGAGGACCTCAAGGCGATCGAGGTCAACGAGGCCTTCGCCGCCGTCGGGCTCGCGTCGCAGAAGGACCTCGGCCTGTCCAACGACGTCTTCAACGTCAACGGCGGCGCCATCGCGCTCGGCCACCCCATCGGCGCTTCCGGTGCGCGCCTGGCGCTCACCGTCATCCACGAGCTCAAGCGCCGCGGCGGCGGTGCCGGTGCGGCCGCCCTGTGCGGCGGTGGCGGGCAGGGCGACGCCTTGATCCTCCACGTCCCCACCGCGTAGTGGCCTCCGGGAAGTGAGCACGGCGCGTGCGCGCCGGACCGTGGACGCCCCGGCCCTCGTCGAGCAGGCGAGGGCGGGGAGCCCGCGTGCCGTCGCCCGGCTGATCAGCCTCGTCGAGGACGCCAGCCCCGCGCTGCGCGAGGTGATGGCGCTGCTCGCGCCGCACGCCGGCAACGCGCGCGTCATCGGCCTCACCGGCTCGCCGGGCGTCGGCAAGTCCACGTCGACCAGCGCGATGGTGGCGGCGTACCGCCGGCGCGGCATGCGGGTCGGCGTGCTCGCGGTCGACCCCAGCTCCCCGTTCTCCGGCGGCGCGCTGCTCGGCGACCGGGTGCGCATGCAGGAGCACGCCACCGACGACGGCGTCTTCATCCGCTCGATGGCCAGCCGTGGCCACCTCGGCGGGCTGTCCTGGGCCACCCCGCAGGCGCTGCGCGTGCTGTCTGCCGCCGGCTGCGACGTGGTGCTCGTGGAGACGGTCGGCGTCGGTCAGGCCGAGGTCGAGGTCGCCACGCTCGCGGACACCACCCTGGTGCTGCTCGCGCCCGGCATGGGCGACGGCATCCAGGCGGCCAAGGCCGGGATCCTCGAGGTGGCCGACATCTTCGTGGTGAACAAGGCCGACCGGGAGGGCGCGGACCAGGTCGTGCGCGACCTGCGCTACATGCAGTCGCTCGGCACCCAGTCGCCGTCCCAGGCCAAGGTCGACGGCAAGTGGGTCGCCCCCATCGTCAAGACCGTCGCGGCCAAGGGCGAGGGCGCGGACGAGGTCGTCGACCGCATCGAGCAGCACGGCGCCTGGATGGCCGAGCACGGCGTCCTCGACGCCCGCCGCCGCAAGCGCGCCGCGGACGAGGTCGAGGCGATCGCGCTCACGACGCTGCGCGAGCGGATGGGTGACCTGCGCGGCGGGGACGCGCTCGAGCGGCTCGCGGCGCAGGTCGTGGCCGGCGAGGTGGACGCGTACACGGCAGCCGACTCGCTGGTGGACGCGCTCTCTTGACGCCCGAGGTCCTCGGGCTGCAGGCGCACCCGGAGGGTGGCTGGTACCGCGAGACCTGGCGCTCGCCCGGCACGGTGACGACGCCGTACGGCGACCGCTCGCCGGCGACCTCCATCCTGTTCCTGCTGCGGCCCGGGGAGTCCTCCCGCTGGCACCGCGTCCGGTCCGGCGAGCTCTGGCTCTGGCAGGGCGGCGGGGAGCTGCTGCTGGACCTCGGCGGCACCGGCGCCGCTCCGACGCAGGAGAGCACCGTCACGGTCGGTCCGGGTCCGCAGGACCTGCAGCGGCTCGTGCAGCCGGGGCAGTGGCAGGCGGCGCGCCCCGCCACGGGGGAGGCTGTGCTGGTGGCCTGCGTGGTGTCGCCGGGCTTCGACTTTGCCGACTTCGAGCTGGAGGCGCTGTGACCTGGGAGACCCGATGATCCGCGCGCTGCGCGCCGTCGCCCTGCTGGAGAGCCTGTCCTTCGCCGTGCTGCTCGTGGGTTCGGTGCTCAAGCGGACGACCGGCCCGGACCTCGTGCCGGTGCTCGGCCCGCTGCACGGGGCGCTGTTCGTCGCCCTCGTCCTGCTGGTGCTGGCGAGCCTGGACCGGCTGCGATGGTCGTGGTGGTTCACGCTGGTGATGCTGACGATCGGGTCGCCAGGCGCCCACTTCGCGGTGCGCGCCACCCGCACCGCTTGACCGGCCGCCGCACGGGGCGCACCGTCGGCGGCATGGACCTCTCGCTGCGCCGTCACCTGTACGAGCAGGCCGCCCGCACGCGCGGCCGTCAGCGGCGGGCGCTGCGCCGGCAGATCGCG
>JAOPWK010000073.1 GCA_025965735.1 Frankiales bacterium | reverse complement strand
TGCACGTCGTCTCCGTGGTCACCCGCGGCCTCGCGGCGGACCGCGTGCCGTGGGGGAACATGTACGAGTTCTCCTCGTGCGTGGCCCTCACCGGCGTCGTGACGTTCCTGGTGCTGGTCCTGTCCGGCCGGGTCGAGCGCAGCCTCGGGGCGTTCGTCATGGTCCCGGTGGTGCTCTACCTCGGGCTGGCCGGCACCGTGCTCTACACCGCGGCCGGCCCGCTGGTGCCCGCGCTGGACTCGTACTGGATCAAGATCCACGTCTTCGCGGCCGTCGTCTCCTCAGGCGCGTTCCTGCTGTCGGGCATCGTCGCGCTGCTCTACCTCGTGCGCGCCAAGCACGACGAGAACGCGCTGGCCGGCAAGGCCTCCCGCTTCCCGATGACCATGGGCCCGTCGCTGCCGCCGGCCCAGACGCTGGACCGCGTGACGTACGCCGTCATCGCCTTCGCGTTCCCGATCTGGACCTTCGCGATCATCGCGGGCGCCATCTGGGCCGAGTCGGCGTGGGGTCGGTACTGGGGCTGGGACCCCAAGGAGACCTGGTCGTTCATCACCTGGGTGCTGTACGCCGGCTACCTGCACGCCCGCGCCACCGCCGGGTGGAAGGGCACCAAGGCTGCCTGGATCGGCGTCGCCGCGGCGGTCGCCCTGATCATCGACTACTACGTGGTCAACATCTTCGTGGTGGGCTTCCACTCGTACGCCTAGGCGACCAGCTCCGCCGGCACGAGGGTCACCGGGAAGGGTCGCTGCACCGTCAGCGGCTGCTGGCCCTCGGCACGGGCCACCTCGACGTACGCGCCGTCCCGCAGCTCGAGCACCGTCAGCGACGGCACCTCCGGGTCCAGCAGCCAGTACGACGGGACGCCTGCCTGTTCGAGCACGTACCGCTTCAGGGTGAGGTCGGTGGCGCGGGTGCTGGGGGACAGGACCTCGACGACGAGCAGCGGCAGGTCCTGCACCTTCGGCGTGAGCGGCCCGCGGGGGATGACCACGACGTCGGGCTGCAGCTGACGGGTCGGGCTCAAGCCGATGTCCAGCGGCGCCCCGAGCACGCGGAACGCGTGCGGCGCCGCGGTGGCCAGCGCGACCATCAGGTTGGACTGCCCGACCTGGTGCGGGAGCAGCGGCGACGGGCTCACCAGCAGCACGCCGTCGACGAGCTCGTAGCGCAACCCGTCATCGGGCAGCGCATCGAGGTCGTCCACGGTCCAGTCGCCGTGCAGCGGCATCGTCGTCACGGTCGTCATGGTGCTCCTCCGGTCGCGGCATGTCATCAGCGTCAGGAGCGCCTGCCGCGGACGCCAGTGGTCGGAGGTGACCTGTGGAGCCTCAGTCGTCGCGCGGGTCCCGCGCCCGCCGGCGCTGCTCGTCGGCTCGCCGGCGCAGCTCGCGCAGGAAGTCCTCGTCGTCGTCCGGAGCGCCGCGCTCGGCCCGCGGCGCGACGGCGCCGCGCGCGGGTCGGCCGGCGAGGAACCACGCGGCCGGTCCGAACACCGGCGGCAGGACGACGAGCAGCCAGAGCGGCTTGGGCAGCGTGCGTACCTGCTCGCGAGGGGTGCGCACCACGTCGACGACGCACACGACGAGCAGAACGAGCGAGACGCCATACAGGAGGACCACGACA
Organism: Frankiales bacterium; assembly: GCA_025965735.1. Lineage (GTDB taxonomy): Bacteria > Actinomycetota > Actinomycetes > Mycobacteriales > SCTD01 > SCTD01. The sequence continues at coordinate 14,540 of JAOPWK010000073.1, read as the reverse complement.
GGTCCAACGCCTACGGGGCGTCGGACGATCCCGCCTCGTCCTGCCGCCGTCGCTGCTCCTCCGCGGCGCGGCGCTGCTGCTCGGCCCGCTCGCGCAGGCCGCGCAGGAACGCCTCGTCGTCGTCCGGGCGGTACGCCGTGGCGCGCCCCGGCCGGTCGTACTCCGGCGGGATCCCGGTGTTGCCCTTGTACGGCAGCGAGCGCGCCGGACCCTGCGGGCGGCCGGCGACGAGCCAGGCGACGCCGCCGACGATCGGGAAGAACAGCACCAGCACCAGCCAGAGCAGCTTGGGCAGGTTCCGCACGTCCGCATCGGGCGTGGTGATGATGTTGAGCACGCAGTAGACGACGAGGCAGAGCTCGACGACGAACAGCGCGCCACCGCCGTACAGCACGGGCCTCTCCTTCCGCGGACGCGCGGAGGGTAGCGGCTAGAGGCTGGCGGCGGTGCGACCCGGCTGCGGCTGGGTCGGGATCTCGCTGGCGAAGGTGCGGCCGCCCTCGAGCAGCGCGCGCACCTCCGACTCGCGGAAGCGGCGGTGGCCCCCCGGCGTGCGGATGCTGCTGATGCGGCCGGCGGCCGCCCAGCGCGTCACGGTCTTGGGGTCGACGCGGAACAGCGTCGCCACCTCGCCCGGCGTCAGCAGCCGGCCCCGACCAGCCTGCGTCTCGTCCATCTCTAGTCCCCCCCTCGCCCGAGGTCCACCCCCGGTGCTTGATCACGACAACGAGAGAACCACGCACGGGTGACGGGCCGTGGTGAAACGGACACGGAGGTCAGGCTTGCTCAAGTGAGGTTGCCCTAACATGAGAACGTGGATCTCCTCGTCTTCACCGTCGATCCCGGCTTCGCCTCCTCCTGCGTGGAGGCCGGTGCGGCCGGCGTCATCGTCGACTGGGAGCGCCGCGGCAAGGCCCGCCGCCAGGCCGGCGAGGGCACGCAGATCAACCAGGACACGCCGCACGACCTGGCACGCGTGCGCGCCGCCACCGACGGCCGGGTGCTCTGCCGCATCAACGGCGCCGGCCCGTGGACCGCGGCGGAGGTCGACCTGGCGGTCAGCCTGGGCGCGGACGAGGTGCTGCTGCCGATGGTGCGCACCCCCGAGCAGGTGGACCTGGCGCTGGACGCCGTCGCCGGCCGGTGCGGCCTCGGGATCCTCGTGGAGACGCAGGACGCGGTGGAGCGGGTCGACGAGCTGGTCGCCCGGCCGTTGTCCCGTGTCTACCTCGGGCTCAACGACCTGCGCATCGACCGCGGCAGCGACGCGCTGTTCGCCCCGCTCGTCGACGGCACCGCAGACGCCGTCCGCGAGGCGTGCGCCCTCCCGTTCGGCGTCGCCGGGCTGACCCGTCCCGACGCCGGCTGGCCCGTGCCGTCGCGGCTGCTGTCGGCCGAGCTCGTCCGGCTGGGCGCCTCCTTCACCTTCCTGCGCCGCTCCTTCACCGCCGACGTGACGGGACGCAGCGTGCACGACGAGGTGCCGCGCATCCTCGCCGCCTGCGCCGGGCAGCGGCTGCGCACCCGCGACCAGGTCGTGGCGGACCGGCTCGAGCTGCTCGACGCGGTGGCTCCGGTGCGGGTGGCGCAGCCGGCGTGACGCGCGCGCTGGTCACGGGTGCGGGCGGGTTCGTCGGACAGCACCTGTGCGCGCGGCTGGTAGGCGAGGGCTGGGAGGTCTGGGGCACGGTGCGCCCGGGTGCTCCCGCGCCGGCCGGCGTGCACCCGCTCCCGGTCGACCTGACCGCGCCGTACGAGGTGCCGGACGTCGACGTCGCCTTCCACCTCGCGGCGGCGCGGTCCAAGGCGACGACGGCGGACCGAATCGGGACCGCATCGGTCAACGCGCTGTCCGGGCTGCACCTGGTCGAGGCGCTGCCCGCCTCGTGCCGCGCGGTGGTGCGCGTCGGCTCCTCCACCGAGTACGCCGAGGTCGACGGGCCGATGGGCGAGGACGCGCCGCTGCGGCCCCGGGGCTTCTTCGGCGCCACCAAGGCGGCCGGCTCGCTGCTGCTGACGGCTGCGGCCGCCGAGCGCGGGATCCGCTCGGCGGTGCTGCGCGCCTTCCAGGTCTACGGGGCGTACGACAAGCCGACGCGGTTCGTGCCCACAGTGCTGCGCGCGGCCGCCTCGGGGGAGGTGCTCCCGCTGACCGCCCCCGGCCTGCGCCGGGACTGGGTGCACGTCGACGACGTCGTGCAGGCCTGCCTGCTGGCCGCGGCCGCCGACGCGCTGCCCGCCGGCCAGGTGCTCAACATCGGGACGGGCGTGCAGACGGCCAACGAGGAGCTGGTCGCGCTCGCCGCCGAGGTCACCGGGCGCGGGATCCGCACGTCGGTGGGCGCGCACGCGGGACGGTCGTGGGACGCCTCCTCCTGGGTGGCTGACCCGGCGCTGGCCCGCGTGCTGCTGGGCTGGGAGCCGCGGCTCGACCTGCGCGCGGGGCTCGCCCGCACCTGGGCCGCCACGTGAGGGTGGCCGTGGTCGTCCCGGTGTACGGCAACGCCGGCACCCTCGAGCCGCTCGTCCGGCGGCTCGGTGTCGCGCTGACCGGGCACGCGTGGACGGTCCGGCTGGTGGTCGACGCCTCGCCGGACGACAGCGCCGCCGTCGCCACCCGCCTCGCCGCGCAGGACGCTCGGGTCGTCCCGCAGGTGCTCGCCCGCAACGTCGGCCAGCACCGAGCCCTCGCGCTGGGCCTGGCTGCCTCCGGCGACGCGGACGCCTGGGTGTGCCTCGATGCCGACCTCCAGGACCCCCCCGAGGCCGTACCTGCCCTGCTGGACCGGCTGACGCCGGGCGACGTGGCGGCGGTCTTCGCCGGCCGCCGCGGGACCTACGAGAGCCCGCTCCGCCTGCTCACCGGCCGCGCCCACCGCGCCCTGATGGCCCGCCTCACCGGGCTCCCCCCGGACGCCGGCGCCTTCCTCGCCCTGGACCCTCGCGCAAGGGCCGCCGTCCTCCGCCTCGACGCCCCCTCCCTCGTCGCCGCCCTCGGCGCCTCCCGCCTCCCGCTGACGAGCATCCCGACCGAGCGCGCCGCCCGCGAGATCGGCCAGAGCGCCTGGACGACGAGGGCGAGAGTCCGCCAGTCGGCGCGCACGCTGAGGTGGACGCTGAGCCGCCGCTGGAGCAGCGCTGACGGCGAAGGGCCGTAAGGGAGCGAAGCGACAGGCCCGAGCGTCAGTGCGGCGCAAGCGGTGGCGTCACCGGGACCACCGCTGCACGATCATCTGCACGCTCGACCCGTCGAACACCTGCTCGCGCACGACCGTGAATCCACGGCTCCGCAGCTGCTCGTCGTCGTCGGACACCCCGAGCGGCGCCCGGTAGCTCTTGAAGCGCAGCAACCACACGACCTCCGCCGGCGGCGCGTCGTCCGGCGGCAGCAGCAGGTCCTCCCGCACGGAGCCGCGCGCGTACTGCTCGAGCGCCAGCGCCGCCCTCCGGTCCACCGCCACCACCGGCTGCCCCGCCTCGTGCTCGCGAGCGATGGCCTCGACCGCCCCGCGCGCGTCGTCGCGCGGCGGAGCGCTGGCCAGCGGGGCGGCGGCGAACAGCGACAGCCCCACCAGCACGACGACCCCCGCGCCGCGCCAGCGCCCGGCCAGACCGACGCCGGCGAGCACCGCCAGGCCGAGCAGGCCCGGCAGCATGTACCGCGGCACGAACACCGGCCGGACGAGCTCGGCCAGGGTCACCACCACCACGGGCACCAGCACCCAGCAGGTCCCGACGACCACCGACGACCGCGGGCGCGCCCGCGTCGCCAGCGCCACCGCGACGAGCGTGCCGACGAGCAGGCCGGGCGACTTCGACGCCCAGGCGCCGAGCGACAGCCACGGGACGCCCCCGCCGGTGTCCTGGATCCAGCCCGTGGTCGTCCCGGCGGTGTCGACGCGGCTCGCGAGAACCACCAGCGCCAGTGCCGGCGCGGCGGCCAGCGCCGTCACGCCCAGCAGGGGGAGGGCGGCACGCCGCCGGAGCAGCAGGGCGGACAGCGCCAGCCCGGCCACCACCGGCAGGGCGAACCAGTGGGCCAGCCCGGCCGCCGTCGCACCCGCGGCGTACGGCCAGAGGCTGCGGCCGTCCAGCCAGCGGGCGAGGCCCAGCGCCGTGCAGCAGGTGGCGAGCATCGCCAGCCCGTAGCCCCGGGCCTCCACGGAGTACTCGAGGACCAGCGGGTTGACCGCAGCCAGCAGGCCGGCGGCCCGTCCGGCAGCGCGGCCGGCCAGCCGCGTCACCGCGAGCGTCAGCACGAGGACGGCGAGGACGCCGGCGAGCAGGGACAGCGACCGCAGCGACAGCTCTCCCGGCGGCTGCCCGAGCAGCGCCAGCCAGCCGTGGACGACCACGTAGTACGGCGCGTTGTAGGAGGGCGGGACGTTCTCCAGGTACGGCGCCGTGCCCTCGCCGGATAGCACCGCAGCGACGATCCGGTCGAGCGGCAGCGGGGCGACGTGGGCCGTGAACAGCTCGTCGTACCAGAGGCTCGGACGCCTCAGCAGCAGCAGCGACCCCAGCAGGGCCAGCACCCCCGCCGGCAGGAGAAGCAGCAGGTCAGAGCGCTGCCGGCGCATCACCTGCGGCACCCGGAGCACCCGTCCAGGCTAGGCGGACGGACATCTCCGGGCAGAGGCGACGGACGGGTGCGCACCGTGACGGGTAGGTCACAGATAGTCCTAACGGGCCATGGTCGAACCGGGACAAGCCGTCGATCCTGCTGGAAGAACCCCGGTGGCCCTCACCGCCGGTCCGCTCCCCGTCGGCTTCCTGGAGACCACAGTGCGTCCCTCACCTCTTCTGTCTGCGGCCGCCGCCGCAGCCCTGCTCGCGGCCGTCGCCGGTCCCGCCACCGCGGCCACCGAGCCGGTCCCGGCCAAGGGCGTCGCCTCCTCGACCGTGACGCTGCTCGGCGTCGCCGCCGGCGGCCACACCGTCAGCGCCGGCACCCTCGAGCTGCTGAGCGACATGCTCGGCGCCGAGAGCGTCGCGAAGATCCTGCTCACCCCGCTCACCACGGACGGCACGGCGCACGGCCAGCAGACGGTGACGCCGGACCGCTCGCCGGTCTCCGCTCCCGTCCTGAGCACCAGCGCGCTCGCGCCGGCCCTGAACGGCCTGATCGGCGTCACGAGCCCGGTCCTCAACGCCTCCTCCAGCAACGACGACGGCGAGCCGAGCACCTCCGCGGGCGCCACCAGCCTGGGCGGCCTGAACGTCCTCGGCCTCCCGGTCGCGCTCAACGGCACGCTCGACGTCGCCTCTGCTGTGAGCCGGGTCGACGGCGCCGTCGGCAACCAGCAGCTCCTCGTCGAGGACGTCGCGCTCCCGAGCGTGGCCGACCTGCTCGCCGCTCTCGGCCTGGACCTCAAGGCCCTGCCGATCGACGTGCTGAACGAGCTGCTCTCCGAGCTCGGCCTGGTGAACACCGTCGTCACCACCGCCAACAAGGCGCTGACCGACGCGACCGCCGGCATCCAGACCCAGGTCGACGCGGCGCAGGCTGCTGTGGACAGCGCCGCTGCCCAGCTCGCCGCCGAGACCGCGAAGCTGGCTCCGGCGACGGCTGCCCTCGCGCCGCTCGAGACGACGCTCCTCGAGAAGAACGCCGCCCTCGCGGCCGCGAACACCGCCTCAGCCTCGGCGGCAGCTGCCGTCACGAAGGCGCAGCAGGACGTCGCCGCCGCTACGGCCGAGGTCAACCGGCTGACCCTGCTCGGCCCGCTCGGTGCCGCCCTGCTGCCTGCGGCTCAGGCGCTGCTGACCACCGTCAACACGACCCTGGCGTCGGCGACCTCGACGGCCACGACCGCGGCCGCGGCCGTGACCTCCGCGCAGAGCGCAGCTCAGCTCGCGAAGGCGGCAGTCGACGCAGCCCGGGGCGTCGTCGCCACGATCCAGACCGCGATCAACGGCCTGCAGGCCACGCTCGACGCCGCCGTCAACGCGCTCAAGAGCCTGCTGACGAACGTCCAGCCGCTCATCGACCAGCTGCTCGGCGCCATCACCGCCGTCCTCGACGGCACGCCGCTCGTCAGCTTCGAGAGCCTCGAGCTGCTCACCGCGGCCACCGCCTCCTCCAACAAGGAGGGCGGCCAGTCCGCGAAGGTCGTCGGCGGCGAGCTCGTCGGGCTCAACGTCCTGGGCACCGACGTGCTGGACGACGTCCTCGGCACCAGCTCGGTCGACCTGCTCGACCTGACCGGCTCCACGCTGGCGCAGGTCAACGGGCTCATCGCCGAGCTGACCGGCACGCTGTCCAGCGTCCTGTCGACCGTCCCGCAGTTCCCGACGCTCTCCATCCCGGCGCCGCAGGTCGGCCTGCTCACCAAGAGCAGCAGCACGAGCATCACCGACGGCTTCGGCGTCGCGAACACCGCCATCAAGGGCCTGTCCATCACGCTGCCGTCGGTCAGCATCCCGACCGCCCTCGCCCTGCCGGGCGCGGCTCAGCTGCCCGCCCTGGCCGGCATCACCCAGGTCGCGGGCCTGCTGACCAGCGCCCCGGTCAAGATGGACATGGCGACCATGACCAGCAACTCCCGCTTCGCCCCGGCTGTCACCGCCGCGCCGACCACGCCCGGCACCGGCACCCCCGGCACAGGCACTCCGGGCACCGACACGCCCGGCACCGGCACCCCGGGTGTGGCCGCTCCGCAGCTGCCGCGCACCGGCGCCTCGCAGGCCCTCGCGGTCCTGGGTGTCGCCCTCATGGCCGCCGCGGTGGTCGCCCGCCGCCGCCAGACCGAGGACACCGCGGTCTAGCTCCCTCCGCACGACGCCCCGGGCGCCGTCGCACCTGCCACGCGCAGGCTGCGGCGGCGCCCGTCGCGTTGCCGCGGGCGCCTAGCCTGAGGACATGGACGAGACCCCGCGCCCGGGCCGCGCCTTCGCCGTCTACTCCGGGCTGAGGCTGGCGCTGCTGTTCGTGTCGTTCGTCGTGCTGCGCCTGATCCTCGGCGACGGCAACGACCTGGTGGTCATCGGCGGCGCGGTCCTGCTGTCGGCGCTGCTGAGCCTGGTGCTGCTGCGCCGCCAGCGCGACGCCTTCACCGCGGCGTCCATGGCGGCAGCCGACCGCCGCAAGGCCGAACGCGAGGCGCGTCGAGCACGTCTCGACGACCCCCAGGCCTGAGCCCGCCTAGCGGCCCGACGCGGAGAAGTGCTGGTAGTCCTTCAGCGTCCGGAAGTCGCCGCCCCACTCCCATCCCACGCCGGCGAAGGCCCGCACGACCATGTCGCCGGCGACGACCATGCCGGTGCGCACGTCGCGCCGGTCCACGTACGCCCGACCGGCCGCGGGCTCGACCGTCGTCCCGCGCACGTAGGGGTTCTGCACCGGGTTGAGGTCCAGCGCCGCGCCGTACGCATGTTCCGACCAGCCGGTGCCGCCGGCCACGGCGCGGCAGTTGAACGCCGAGGTGTTGTTGGCCGCCATCGACCGGTCGTCGTCGCTGCCGTACTGCTCCACCGTGCGCATGCGCTGGACCGGGAAGCGCGCCTCGTACAGCCGGCGGAACACGGTGACCATGCCCGCCGCGTGCGCGCGCGCCACCACCAGCTCGCCCTGGTGCGGCCGGCCGTCGAAGCCGAGGTAGGTCACCTGCACCAGCCGCAGGTCCGCCGGACCCACCGGGCAGCCGGCCCGGTAGGAGCTGCCCAGCCGCGCCGCTGTCACCGTCGTGGTCCGCGAGCGGAACTCACCGCGCCCGGTGTGCCGGAAGGGTCCGCGCTGCGGGAGCACCGGCCGGGCGGACGTCAGCGTCGCCGCGGCCGGCTCGGCGTCGGGCCCGGCGACCGTGCCGCAGCCGCCCAGCAGGAGGATCGCGGCGAGCAGCGTCGCGAGGGGGCCGCGCATCTGGTCACTGTGGCACGCCCCCGACGCACCCCCGAAAACGTGCGCAGGCGCTGACACCTGTCCGTTATCTTCGTTGCGCAATCGCGACCCGCGCGTCTCCTGAGAGCGCCCCACGCGGCGATCTCGCCGGGCTAGGGTCCGCCCACGATCGGCGCCCGACCGGGTGGCCGAGGGCTGCGTCCAGTCGGTGGACCGGCCCAACGACCAGGTGGAGACGCGATGCGCAACCTTCGACGCCGGGGCGTAATCGCCCTGGGTCTGGCCGGCCTGCTGGCCGGCACCGCTGCCTGTGGTGGCGGCGACGGCGGCAACGACGGCGGCTCGGGTGGGGACGAGGCCGGCGGCACGATGGTGTTCGGCACCTCGTCGGACCCGGTGAGCATGGACGGCGCCTACGTCAGCGACGGCGAGTCGCTGCGCGTGGTCCGCCAGCTCTTCGAGACGCTCGTGACGACCGAGCCCGGCGGCACCGAGATCGTGCCGCTTCTGGCCAAGGAGTGGGAGTCCAGCGAGGACGGCACCAGCTGGACCTTCACCCTCCAGGAGGGCGTGAAGTTCCACGACGGCACGGACTTCAACGCCGAGGCCGTCTGCGCGAACTTCGACCGCTGGTACAACTTCAAGGGCGTCCAGCAGAGCGCGTCGGTCTCGTACTACTGGCAGACCGTGTTCAGCGGCTACGCCAAGAACGAGGACCCCGCTCTGGGCACCAGCCTCTACAAGGACTGCCAGGCGCAGGACGGCAAGGCGGTCATCAACCTGACCAGCGCGTCGGCCTCCTTCCTGTCCGGCCTGGCGCTCGCGTCCTTCTCGATCGCGAGCCCTGAGGCGCTGACGAAGTACGAGGCCGACAAGGTCACCGGCACCGGTGAGGAGCCCCGCTTCGAGGGCACCTTCGGCACCCAGAACCCCGTCGGCACCGGCCCGTTCAAGCTCGAGACCTACGAGCCGAACAACCGCCTCGTGCTCGCCCGCTTCGACGACTACTGGGGTGACAAGTCCAAGCTGGACAAGGTCATCTTCAAGCCGATCGCGGACGGTCCGGCCCGTCGCCAGGCCCTCGAGGCCGGTGAGATCCAGGGCTACGACCTCGTCGACCCGGCCGACCTCGGTGCCCTCGAGGGCGCCGGCTTCCAGATCGTCGAGCGCCCGGCGTTCAACGTCGGCTACGTCGGCTTCAACACCGCCAAGAAGCCGTTCGACAACATCAAGATCCGCCAGGCCGTCGCGCACGCGCTGAACCGCCAGGCGCTCGTCACGGCGAAGTACCCGCCCGGCGCCGAGGTGGCCAAGCAGTTCATGCCGCCGAGCCTGTTCGGCTATGCCAGCGACGTTCCGGAGTACGAGTACAGCGTCGAGAAGGCCAAGGCGCTCATCGCCGAGTCCGGCGTCGCGAACCCGACGATCGAATTCTGGTACCCGACGGGCGTCAGCCGTCCGTACATGCCGGACCCGGTCGCCAACTTCCAGGCGTTCTCGGCCGACCTCACCGCGGCCGGCTTCACGGTCGTCCCGAAGTCCGCTCCGTGGAACCCGGACTACCTGAACGCGGTCGACACCGGCGGCACCGGCATGCGCCTGCTCGGCTGGACCGGCGACTTCGGTGACCCGGACAACTTCGTCGGGACCTTCTTCCGCACCAAGCAGACCGCGTGGGGCCCCCTCGAGGAGAGCATCTACACCGACCTCGAGGCGGCGCGCCAGGAGCCGGACGAGGCCAAGCGCACCTCGCTGTACGAGGCTGCCAACAAGAAGATCATGGAGTTCCTGCCGGGTGTGCCGTACGTGCACACCAAGCCGGCCCTCGCGTTCGCCAAGGGTGTCGAGGGCTACGTGCCCAGCCCGGTGAGCATCGAGGACTTCTCCAAGGTCTCCCTCTCCTCCTAGTCGAACTGGCTGACCGAGAACCTTGCTCACGTTCGCCGTACGCCGCCTGCTCCTGCTGATCCCGATCCTCCTCGGGCTCTCGATCCTGGTCTTCCTGTTCGTCCGGGCCCTGCCCGGTGGACCGGAGACCGCTCTGCTCGGGGAGCGCTCGACCCCCGAGCGGATCGCACAGGTGCGGGCGGCGTACGGCTTGGACCGCCCGGTCCACGAGCAGTACCTCAGCTACATGGGCAAGGTCGTGAAGCTCGACTTCGGGACCTCGATCCAGACCCAGCGGCCGGTGTCGGAGGAGATCGCCCGCCGCTTCAAGGCCACGCTGGAGCTGACCGGCGCCGCGATCCTGTTCGCGGTGCTGGTCGGCATCCCGCTCGGCTTCGTCGCCGGGCGAAGACCGCAGTCGTGGATCGACAACCTGTCCACGGTGGGCTCGCTGCTCGGGATCGCGATACCGGTGTTCGTGCTGGGCTACCTGCTCAAGTACGTCTTCGCCATCAAGCTCGGCTGGTTCGAGACGACCGGCCGGCAGAACGTCGCCATCAGCACCGAGCACCCGACCGGGTTCTTCGTACTGGACGGCATCATCACCGGCGACCTCCCGGCGGCGTGGGACGCCTTCAAGCACCTGGTGCTGCCGGCCATCGCACTCGGCACGATCCCGCTCGCGATCATCACGCGGATCACACGCGCGGCGGTGCAGGAGGTCAGTAACGAGGACTTCGTGCGCACCGCCGAGGCCAAGGGCATGACCAAGAGCGTCGTCACGCGCCGGCACATCCTGCGCAACGCGATGCTGCCGGTGGTCACGATCATCGGACTGCAGACCGGGCTGCTGCTGTCCGGCGCGATCCTCACCGAGACCGTCTTCGCCTTCGGCGGGCTCGGCTCGTTCATGGCGTCGTCGGTCTTCACCCGCGACTTCCCGGTGATCCAGGGCGGGATCCTGTTCATCGCCGTGGTCTTCGTGCTGGTGAACCTGCTGGTCGACATCTCCTACGGCTTGTTCGACCCGCGGGTGAGGAACGCATGAACGCACCCCAAGGCGCCGGGGAGCCCGCATGAGCCTGTCGCAGGGCGTCGAGGCGGTCGAGTCGGCCGACTCCTCCGCGGCCGGCCCTCCGGAGGAGGCCGCCGGTGGCCTGTGGCGGGACGCCTTCCGGCGCCTGCGCCACAACCCCACGGCCATCCTCGGGGCCGCCCTCGTCACGATCTTCGTGCTGGTCGCCATCTTCGCGCCGCTGCTCGCGCCGTACGACCCCAAGGTCGCGGACCTGTCCCAGATCCGGCCGGGCGACTTCCCCGGCCCGTCGCGAGAGCACCTGCTGGGCCTGGACTCCCAGGGCCGCGACGAGCTCAGCCGGATCATCTACGGCGCCCGCTACTCGCTGCTCATCGGCGTCGTGTCGCTGGCGGTGGGCGCGACGCTCGGGGTGATCCTCGGGCTGATCGCCGGCGCCTTCGGCGGCTGGGTGGACAGCCTGGTGATGCGCCTGGTCGACATCATGCTGAGCATCCCCGGCCTGCTGCTCGCCATCGGCATCGCGGCCCTGCTGGGGCGCTCGCTCAAGTCGGTGATGATCGCCATCGCGGTCGTCAACGTGCCGGTGTTCGCCCGCCTGCTGCGCGGCTCGATGCTCGCCCAGCGCCGCAGCGACTACGCCCTGGCCGCCCGCTCGCTCGGCGTCACGCGCAGCCGCATCGTGCTCCAGCACGTCTTCCCGAACAGCCTCGGCCCGGTGATCGTGCAGGCGACGCTCGCCCTCGCCACGGCCATCATCGACGCGGCCGGGCTGGCCTTCCTCGGCCTCGGCTCGCCCGACCCCTCCATCCCGGAGTGGGGGCGGATGCTGGCCGAGACCAACTCGCTGCTGGCCACCGAGCCGCTGCTCGCGCTGTGGCCGGGCCTGGCGATCGTCCTGTCGGTGCTGGGCTTCTACCTGCTGGGCGAGGCCCTGCGCGAGGCCCTCGACCCCAAGCTCCGCCGATGACGCGGGTGCAGGAGCAGGTCGACGCGATCCCCGGCAGGGGGCAGGGCGCCGCGCCGCTGCTGGAGGTCCGCGACCTGCGGGTCACCTTCAAGAGCCGCGGCCGGCGGCCGGTCAAGGCCGTGGACGGCGTCAGCCTGGACGTCGCCCCGGGCGCGACGGTCGGCATCGTCGGCGAGTCGGGCTCCGGCAAGAGCGTCACCTCGCTCGCGGCGCTGGGCCTGCTCGGCAAGCGCGGCGTCGAGATCAGCGGGTCGGTGAAGTTCGACGGCGACGACCTGCTGAACATGCCCGAGGACGAGCTCCGAGCCGTACGCGGCAAGGAGATCGCGATGGTCTTCCAGGACCCGATGAGCTCGCTCAACCCGGTGCTCACCATCGGCCGGCAGATCACCGAGATCCTCGAGCGGCACAGGGGTCTGAAGGGACAGGACGCTCGGGACCAGGCGGCCGAGCTGCTGCTCAGCGTCGGGATCGGCGACGCCGTGCGCCGGCTCAAGTCCTTCCCGCACCAGCTCTCGGGCGGCATGCGCCAGCGCGTGATGATCGCGATGGCGCTGGCCTGCCAGCCGCGCCTGCTCATCGCCGACGAGCCGACGACCGCGCTGGACGTCACGATCAGCGCGCAGATCCTGGAGCTGCTGCGCTCGCTGGTCGTGGACAGCCAGACGGCGCTGGTGCTCATCACGCACGACCTCGGCGTCGTCGCGGGGCTGTGCGACCAGGTGCACGTCATGTACTCCGGCCGGATCGTGGAGTCCGCGCCCCGCCGCGCGCTGTTCGCGAACCCGCAGCACCCCTACACGACAGGGCTCCTCGCCTCCGTGCCCCGGCTGGACCAGCCGCGCGGCGTGCCACTGCTGCCCATCCCGGGCTCCCCGTCCGACACGCTGCCGTGGGTGGACGGCTGCGCCTTCGCCCCCCGCTGCACCCGCCGGGTGCCGGAGTCGGTCGGCTGCCCGCCCGCCCTGCTGCCGCTCGAGGGCAGCGAACCGTCGCACCTCGTGCGGTGCGTCAACCCGGTGCCCGAGGACCACACGTGAGCCTGCTCGAGATCCGCGACCTCAAGGTCCACTTCCCCATCAAGAAGGGGATCCTGCTCGAGCGCACCGTCGGCCACGTGCGGGCCGTCGACGGCGTGGACCTGTCGGTCGAGAAGGGCCGCACGCTCGGCGTCGTCGGCGAGTCCGGCTGCGGCAAGAGCACGCTGGGACGCGCGGTGCTGCAGCTCGAGCCGATCACCGAGGGCTCGGTCGTCTTCGACGGCACCGACCTGTCGACCCTTGGCGCCCGGGACCTGCGCGCGATGCGCGAGCGCATGCAGATGGTCTTCCAGGACCCGCTCGCCTCGCTCGACCCGCGCCAGTCGGTCGCGTCCGTGCTCGCCGAGCCGCTCAGGACCCACGGCCACAAGGGCGACCACGGCAAGCGGGTCCGCGAGCTGCTGGACCTGGTCGGGCTGCCGAGCACCGCGGCGAACCGCTACCCGCACGAGTTCTCCGGCGGCCAGCGCCAGCGCGTCGGGATCGCCCGCGCCATCGCGCTGAGCCCCGAGCTGATCATCGCCGACGAGCCGGTCAGCGCCCTCGACGTCTCGATCCAGGCGCAGGTCGTCAACCTGCTCGAGGAGCTCCAGGAGCGGCTCGGCCTGACCTACGTCGTCATCGCGCACGACCTCGCCGTGGTGCGGCACATCAGCGACGACATCGCCGTGATGTACCTCGGCGCGGTCGTGGAGGTCGCGCCGTCGGACGGGCTGTACGACGACCCGCTCCACCCGTACACGCGGTCGCTGCTGTCGGCCATCCCCATCCCCGACCCAGAGGTCGAGGACAGCCGGGAGCGGATCCTGCTGCGCGGCGACATCCCGTCGGCCGCCGCGCCGCCGCCCGGGTGCCGCTTCCACACCCGCTGCCCCTGGCGGCAGCCGACCCGCTGCCACGACGAGGTCCCCCTGCTGCGCGAGCCGGAGGGCGTCGTCGGCCACACCGTCGCCTGCCACTGGGCGGAGCAGGTCCGGTCGGGCGAGCTGCAGCCGATCACCAGCGAGGTGTCCCTCATGGTGGACGCGGCACCGAGCGGCGTCAGCGCGACCGCCGCCGACTAGCCGACGGTCAGGCTGACCTGCCGGAACAGCGGCGGGGTCTTGAGCTCGTCGGCGTCGCAGGTCAGCAGGTGGCGGGCCCCGTCACCGGTGCGGTCGTACCGCACCACGACCTCGACGTCCGGCTCTGCCAGTCGCACCCGCCAGGCGTCCTGACCGGCGCCCTCCTGCGCGACGGGGACGAGATCGCCTGCGCCCCAAGCATTCAGCGCCTCACGGGCGAACTGCTGAGCGGCCTGCGTCGGCAGCGGCAGGCTGGAGCGCCCGCGGATGTGCCCAGCCGGCAGGCGACCGGCGGTCAGGTCGTCCACCAGCGCGACCACCTGGTCGGCGGCGACCCGGCCCACGTAGTGCCCGTCGGGCAGCACCACGAGGTTCGCGGCGAAGCGGTCGCCGCCGACGTGCGAGGACTCCCACGTCCGCTCGGGGTGCCGGCGCGACAGCGCCTGCGCGACCGGCCGGCCCCGCAGAGCGCAGCACCGGTCGTGCCGGCCGTGCGTGCAGACCAGGTAGAGCGGGCCGTCGTACGGCTGCCACTCCGGCCCGTCGAAGACCAGACCGAGCAGCTCCAGGTCGGTCGCCACGTGCAGCTGCCGGACCTGCTCGTGACCGGGGCGGCTGTCGACGGCGAAGACCTGCCGCCCGGCGCCGCAGTCGATGCCGGCCGGGCGCCGGACCATCAGCAGCCGCGCGCCGGCGCCGGCGG
>JAOPWK010000197.1 GCA_025965735.1 Frankiales bacterium | reverse complement strand
CGGCGCAGCGCCAGCTCCAGGGCGTGCGCGTGCCGGTGCACCGCCCCGTGCGCCTCCGCGGAGAAGGCCAGCCGCGCCGCCACCCACAGCAGCGTCGCCCCCTCGACCAGGACGAGCACCGACTGGCCGCTCGGCGGGTGGAACCAGTGCAGCACCGGGAAGCGCAGCAGGTGCTGGCGCGCGCTGATGACGTCGCGGCGCACGCTCTCCAGCGTCAGCAGCGGGTTCTCGTCGAGCATCTCCGCCGCGCGCTGCGGCGTCGTCACCTCCAGGTCGGCCACGGCCTCTGCGCTCGTGCGCAGGTCGCTGACGACGGTGTAGATGGCGGGCAGGTAGCCGATGGCGGCGGTGAACAGCGCCAGCCCCGCGCCGGACTGCAGCACCACCACGATCCGCAGGCCGTCGGTCTGCGCCGCCACGTCGCCCAGCCCGAGCGTGGTCAGCACGGTGCCGCTCAGGTAGAGCGCGGCGACGAGGTCGCTGCCCTGGAACTCGACGTCGCTGGAGTAGCCGAGGCTGCCGACCGAGGGCAGGTACACGAGCGCGAAGGCCAGCCACAGCAGGGTCACCCACGTCGCGATGGTCAGCACGATGCTCAGCGGACCAGCCGCCTGGCGCGCCCACTTGCCCGGCAGCACGCGGGCGGTCCGCCACAGCAGCGTCACCCAGCCGCGGTCGATCAGGCCGCGGGCCGACGGGAGCAGCACCGTGCGGAACACGTCGAACGCGACGAGCGCCATGAGCAGGCACCCGACCAGCCGGGCGAGCACCTTAGCTGCGCAGCTCGGTGAGCACCGTCTCGAGCAGTCCCTCGAAGGGGACGGTGCGCATCTCGCCGGACCGGCGGTCGCGCAGCTCCACCTCGCCGTCGTCGAGCCCGCGCCCGATGACGACCGACGTCGGCACGCCGATGAGCTCGGCGTCCTTGAACGCCACGCCCGGCGAGACCTTGGGGCGGTCGTCGAGCAGCACCGTCACGCCCTGCGCTTCCAGCGCTGCGGCCAGCTTCTCCGCCTCGGCCTTCTGCTCGCCCTTGCCGACCCCGATGACGTGCACGTCGACCGGCGCGATCTCGCGCGGCCAGACGAGTCCCTTCTCGTCGTGCGCCTGCTCGGCGATGGCGGCGACAGCGCGCGAGACGCCGATGCCGTACGACCCCATGGTCACGCGCACGGGCTTGCTGTCCGGGCCCAGCACGTCCAGGCCGAAGGCGTCGGCGTACTTGCGGCCGAGCTGGAAGATGTGGCCGATCTCGATGCCGCGCCCGATCTCCAGCGGCGACCCGCACCGTCCGCAGGGGTCACCCGCGCGGACCTCCGCGGCGGGCACCACGTCGGCCGGCGTGAAGTCGCGCCCCATGACGACGTTGACGGCGTGCTTGCCCTCCACGTTGGCGCCGGTGGCCCAGGAGCTGCCCTGCACGACGAGCGGGTCGACGACGTAGCGCACGCCCTCCAGGCCCTGCGGCCCGATGTAGCCCTTCACCAGCTGCGGGAAGTCCTGGAACTTCTCGAACGGCAGCACCTCCGCGGGAGACACGTTCGCCTCCAGCCGCTTCACGTCGACCTCGCGATCACCGGGGACGCCGACGACCAGCGGCGCGACCTTGCCGTCGGGCCAGCGCAGCAGCACGACGACGTTCTTCAGCGTGCCGCTCGCGGGCACGTCGTGCCCCTGGTCGCGCAGCACCTCGACGAGGGTGTCGATGGTCGGCGTGTCCGGGGTGTCGAGCACCTCGAGCGCCGGCTGCGTCGACGGGTCGACGGGCTCGGCGGCCTTGAGCTGCACCGCCTCGGTGTTGGCGGCGTAGTCGCAGGACGTGCAGTGCACGAAGGTGTCCTCGCCGGTGGGCGCCGCCGCGAGGAACTCCTCGGACGCGCTGCCGCCCATCGCGCCGCTGACCGCGGACACGATCCGGTAGTCCATCCCGAGCCGGTCGAAGATGCGGACGTAGGCCTCGCGGTGCAGGTCGTACGAGCGCTGCAGCCCCTGGTCGTCCAGGTCGAAGGAGTAGCTGTCCTTCATGGTGAACTCGCGCCCGCGCAGGACGCCGGCGCGCGGACGCGCCTCGTCGCGGTACTTCGTCTGGACCTGGTAGAGCATCACGGGCAGGTCCTTGTACGAGCTGTACTCGCCCTTCACCATGAGGGTGAACATCTCCTCGTGAGTCGGGCCGAGCAGGTAGTCGTTGTCCCGTCGGTCCTTCAGGCGCATGAGCAGGTCGCCGTACTCCGTCCAGCGGCCGCTGACCTCGTACGGCTCCTTGGGCAGCAGCGCCGGGAACAGCACCTCCTGGGCGCCGATGCGGTCCATCTCCTCGCGCACGACGCGGCTGACGTTGTGCAGCATCCGCACGCCCAGCGGCAGCCAGGAGTAGATGCCCGGCGCGACCCGTCGGACGTAGCCGGCGCGCACGAGCAGGCGGTGGCTCGGGACCTCTGCGTCCGCCGGGTCCTCACGCAGGGTGCGCAGGAACAGGGTGGACATGCGGAGCACGAGGGACCTCCAGGTAGGCGGGCGCTCAGGCTATCCGCGGGTGCGCAGCAGGTTCTGGCTAGCGTGACCGGGTGCTCGTCCTGCTGCCGCCGTCGGAGGGCAAGGCCGCCGGTGGCCGCGGGGCGCCGCTGGACCTCGACCGCCTCTCGCACCCGTCGCTGAACCCCGTCCGCGCCCGCGTCCTGCACGCGCTCCAGACCGCGGCGCGCGAGCAGCCCGACGGGCTGCAGCGGGCGCTGACCTGCCCGCCTGGCGAGGTGGAGAAGGACGCCGTCCTCACCACCTCCGGCACGCTGCCGGCGCTGCGCCGGTACACGGGTGTCCTCTACGAGGCGCTGTCGTACACGACCCTCTCCCCCGCTGGACGACGTCGCGCCAACGGCTCGCTGCGGGTGGCCAGCGCGCTGTTCGGCCTGCTCGCGCCGACCGACCGCATCCCGGCGTACCGGCTGTCCGGCGGCACCTCGGTGCCCGGCCTCGGCTCGCTGCCCGCCGCCTGGCGCCCGGCGCTGGAGGCGGAGCTCGCCGCGCACACGGGGCTGCTCGTCGACCTGCGCTCGGGGCCGTACGCGGCGCTCGCGAAGGTGCCGCACGCGGTGCAGGTGCGGGTGCTGCGCGAGAGCGACGGTGCGCGCGCCGTCGTCAGCCACGACAACAAGTACACGAAGGGGCTGCTCGCGCGGGAGCTCTGCGAGCGTGGCGCCCGCACCGTGGCCGACGTCGCCGCGGCCGGCGAGCAGGTGGCCGACCTCGTGGAGGTCGACGGGCGGCGGGTCGACCTCGTGCTGTTCGGCCTGGCGACCGCGCGCGGCCGCGAGTAGTCCGGCGCAGGCGGCTGCTCCGGCTCCGCGGCACGGTCGGGGCATGACGGCGTCGACCGCGGCCGTACGTCTGCCAGGAGCGCAGCGGCGGCACCAGCGACTGCCCCGGCCGCTGAGTCCTACTGCTCGCTGACGGACCGCCAGAGGTCGATGCCGCCCTCGACGGCGAAGGCGTCGATCTCGGCCAGCTCCTCCGGGGTGAAGTCCAGCCGGTCGAGCGCAGCGACGTTCTGCTCGAGCTGCGCGACGCTGCTCGCGCCGATCACGAGCGAGGTCATCCGCTCGTCCCGCAGGGCCCACGCCAGGGCCATCTGGGCGAGCGTCTGCCCGCGCCGTTGCGCGATGTCGTTCAGCCCGCGCAGCCGCGCGACGTTGTCCTCGGTCAGCTGCTCCTGGCCGAGCGAGGAGTAGCGCGCCATCCGGCTGTCGGCCGGCACGCCGTCGAGGTACTTGTCGGTGAGCAGCCCCTGCGCCAGCGCGGTGAACCCGATGCACCCGACTCCTTCGCGATCGAGCACGTCGAGGAGCGCGTCCTCGATCCAGCGGTTGAGCATCGAGTACGACGGCTGGTGGATGAGCAGCGGCGTGCCGAGCTCGCGCAGGATCCGGACGGCCTCCGCGGTGCGCTGGTCGCCGTAGGAGGAGATGCCGACGTACAGCGCCTTGCCCTGCTGGACGGCCGAGTGCAGCGCCCCCATCGACTCCTCGAGCGGCGTCCGCGGGTCGGGCCGGTGGTGGTAGTAGACGTCCACGTGGTCCAGCCCCATGCGCTGGAGCGACTGGTCGAGCGACGCGAGCAGGTACTTGCGGGAGCCGAGGTCGCCGTACGGCCCCTTCCACATGTCCCAACCGGCCTTGGTGCTGATGACCAGCTCGTCGCGCAGCCCGCGGAAGTCTTCGCGCAGGATGCGCCCGAGGTTGAGCTCGGCCGACCCGTACGGCGGCCCGTAGTTGTTCGCCAGGTCGAAGTGCGTGATGCCGAGGTCGAAGGCGCGGCGCACCACGGCGCGCTGGGTCTCCAGCGGCCGGTCGTCGCCGAAGTTCCACCAGAAGCCCAGCGACAGCAGGGGCAGGTCCAGGCCGCTGCGGCCGCAGCGGCGGTAGGTCATGCGGTCGTAGCGGTTCGGGTCAGGGGCGTACGCGTCGGCCATGCGGCGACCCTACGGACCGCCTGCGCCAGCACGGTCCGCGCGCGCCGGTCCTGGTCGCGAGGCTGTCGAGGTACGTGCGCTCGCGCCTGAGCGGGTGGCGCCCGGGGCTCGCGGTCGCGCTGTTCGTCTTCGTCACGAGCTGGGCGCTGATGGTGCTGGTCGAGCCGGCGGACGACGAGATCACGCGCCCGGGCAACTACTGGTGGTACCCGCACGTGCAGTGCGTGCAGTGGCACCTGCCGTTCCTGCTGACGGAGGAGGCGACAGCGACATCACGCAGGTCGACGTACGACCTGACGAGCAACGGCGGCCACGGCAACACGTACTCGACGAGGGTCGCGCCGGACTTCCCGCACCGCACCGTCGGCGTGTGCCCGACCTGGTTCGGGCAGACGTACGGCGCCGCGCTGCTGGCGGTGCGCGAGGGCGGCGGGCTGACCGTCAGCCCGCCGTGGGGCGCGCCGGTGCAGGCCGCCAGCACGCTGCCCTACGGCGCGAGGTCGCGAGTGCTCGCGACGTCGAAGTGCCTGCTGCGCAGCACTTCTCGTACAGGCGGTGGTTGCCACGCCAGGTTCGCTGCGGTACACTTCGAACACCTGTTCGAACGTCTGGAGGTGACCGTGCACGCGGTGCTCGACGCTCCTCCCGGCTGGCTGACGGCTGGCGACCCCGGGCCCTTCCCGTGGCCCGAGGAGGAGCCCGCGCGGGAGTGGTCGGCGGTGCCGCTGCGCGCGGCGAGTGCTGCCGGTCTGCTCGACGGTCTGGAGGCCGCGCTCGACGCCGTCGCCACCCATGGACCGCTGTCCGGGTCGCGAGCGGACACGGCCCGCCTTCTGGCGCTGGCAGAGCGCGCCCGCGCCCTCGCGCTGCGCGAGCTCGCGGAGATGGACGCCGTCGGCGGTCACCTGCGGCCCGGTGTCGCCAGCACGACGGCGAGCTGGTTGCGGGACACGCAGCGCCTCGGCGACGGCGCAGCGCGTGCGACGGTGCGGCTCGCGACGGCGCTGCGGGACGACCTCCCCCGGCTCGCTGACGTCCTGCAGCAGGGGTCGGTCACCGTCGAGCACGCGGCGGCCGTGGTGGCGGGAGTCCGCGGCTTGGACAGGGACACGGTGCGCGAGGCGGAGGACGCGCTGTGCGCGCTCGCGCAGGTCGCGGACCCCGTCGGTGTGCGCACGCGCCTGCGCGACAAGGCGAGCGCTGTCGACGACCGGCTCGCGGCGGAGGCCGAGCGGCGCGCGCGTGAGCGGATGGGCCTGCGGCTCCACGACGTCGGCGCGCACACCGCGGTGGACGGGACCCTCGCCGGCGACGACGGCGCGACGGTCCGGCTCGCGATGGACCTCGCCGTCGGGGCCGCACGGGAGGACGGCGACGTGCGCGGGCGCGCCGCGCGGCAGGCGGACGTCCTGGTCGACTGGGCACGCGACTACCTCACCCGCCGGCACGGTGCCGGCGACAGCGCCGCTGACGACGCGCGGACCGTGCGGACGCACCTGCACGTGCTCTGCCGTCCCGAGCAGCTGGAGGCCGCGCTGTCGCCGGGCCCGCGGCCGAGCCTGCGGGAGCTGCTCTCGCGCGACCTGCTGGGCGAGCCACCGGCCGCTCCCGGCGTCGTCGGCGACACCGGGCCGCTGTCCCGCGGGGCGCTGCGCCGCCTCGCCTGCGACGCCGTGGCCGACCTCGCCGTCCTTACCCCCGGCCGCACAGATCTGCTCTACGTCGGGCGGGCGGCCCGCCTCGTCAGCGGGCGGCTGTTCCGTGCGCTGGTCGTGCGCGACCGGAAGTGCGTCGTCCGCGGCTGTCGCCGACGCCCCGCCCAGTGCGCCGCCCATCACGTCCGCCACTGGGCCGATGGCGGTGCCACCGACATCGACAACCTGGTGCTCCTGTGCCACCAGCACCACCACGACCATCACGACCGCGGGCTGGATCTCCCGCACGACGACGGCCGCTGGCTGACGCAGCGCGGTTGGGCCCACGCCCCGCCCTGACACAGCCCACGCGGCGCCGCGCGAGAAGGGTCGAAGACAGGGGGGCACAGCGGGCTGCTGTCCCTGATCAGACGTGCCCGCTCATGCCGATGAGCGGAACTTCCCTCGCTGCGACGACTTCCGGCGCCACACGTTGCCGGGTCACGGCCGGCGTCGCCGTCACGTCGTCCCCTGCCGCCTTCGTAGACAGGGGACGACGCGATGCCAATCAACTAGCGAGATCCTCCGCGCCCTCGCCGGCCCCGTGCTCCAGAAGGCGAAGTGCGTCCAGGACCTGGCCGGTGAGGCCGGACTTGAGCTGCTCGG
>JAOPWK010000160.1 GCA_025965735.1 Frankiales bacterium | reverse complement strand
CTCGTCGATCGCCTCGAGCTGGTCGGGCGTCTCGACGTACGGGAAGGCGTCCTCGAGCTCACGCTGCCACGGGGTGTCCGGGCCGAAGGCGTGCCCGGGTGCGGCCATGCGCGCGCTGTAGAGCTGGATGAGACCGGCCGCGATCTCCTTGACCGCCTTCTTCGCGCGGCCCTTGCGCTTGGCCCAGTCGCCGCCGCCGAGCTTGTCCAGGCTCGGCGCCTCGCCTCCGACGTACTTGGTGACGAGCTCGAGCTGGTCGGTCGGCACGAAGACCCGGTCGCCGGGCTGGCCCTTCTTGCTCGGCGCGAACTCCAGGATGAGGTACTCCCGCGTCGCGCCCTGCACGGTCCGCTGGACCATCTCGACGTACCGCGCGACGCCGTGCTGCTCGTGCACGACGGTGTCGCCGCTCTTGAGCTGCACCGGGTCGATCGCGTTCTTGCGGCGGCTCGGCATGCGCTTGCTGACGTCCTTGGTGCCGGCGCCGCGAGTGCCGGTCAGGTCGGTCTCGGTGACGAGCACCGTCTTGAGCAGGTCGCTGCGGAAGCCGCTGTCGAAGCAGGCGGTGCTCAAGTGCACCCGGCCGGCCTCGAGCACCGGGTCGTCGGACAGCACGGCCGGCACCTCGGCCTCCTTGAGCAGCTCGTGCAGACGCTGCGCCGGACCGTGCCCCTCGGTGGTGACGACGACCTTCCAGCCGTCCTTGGTCCAGTTCTGCAGCTCGGACAGGGCTGCCATGACGTCGCCGTGGTAGCTCGGCGAGGGCTTGGCGGCCAGCACGACGGTGTCGTCGTCCAGCTCCTCGTCCGGGGTGAACGGCGACAGCGACCACCACGGGATGCCGAGCTCGCCGGCGTGGTCGCGCACCTCGACCAGAGTCCGGTACGCCGCAGCTCCCAGGTCGATCGGCGCCTGCCCGCCGACGGCCGCAGTGGCCCAGGACGCCTCGAGGAACTCCTGGCTGGTGCGCACCAGGTCGTGCGCACGGGTGCGCACCTTCTCCGGGTCGGACACCAGGATGCTGGTGTCCGCAGGCAGCTCGTCGATCAGCAGCTGCAGCTCGTCGACGAGCACCGGCGCCAGGGCCTCCATGCCCTCGACGGGCGTGCCGTCGGCGATGCGGTCGCAGATGTCGGTCAGCTCGGGGTGCAGGTTCGCGAGCTTGCGGGCCTTCTCCCGCACCTCCGGCGTGAGCAGCAGCTCGCGGCAGGGCGAGGCCCACAGCCCGTGCTCGACCTCGCCGAGGCTGCGCTGGTCGGCGACCTTGAAGGAGCGCACCTCCTCGACGGTGTCGCCCCACCACTCGACGCGGACCGGGTGCTCCTCGGTGGGCGGGAAGACGTCCAAAATGCCGCCGCGCACGGCGAACTCCCCGCGCTTCTCGACCAGCTCCACCCGCGCGTAGGAGATGTCGACCAGGCGACGGACCACGGCGTCGAGGCCGCCGTCGACGTCCTGGCCCTTCTGCAGCGCGACCGGCTCCAGGTCGCCGAGTCCGGGGACCTGCGGCTGCAGGATGCTGCGGACCGGCGCGACGACCACGTCGATGGGACCGGTGGCCGGGTCGTCCTTGCTCGGGTGCTTGAGCCGTCGCAGGACGGCGAGGCGCCGCCCGACGGTGTCGGCGCGCGGGGACAGCCGCTCGTGCGGCAGCGTCTCCCAGCTCGGGTAGAGCGCGACGCGGTCGCCGTCCACCAGCGCGCCCAGCGCCGCGACCAGGTCCTCGGCCTCGCGGCCCGTGGCGGTGACGGCGAGGACGGTGCGGCCCTCACGGACGAGCCCCGCGATGAGGAACGGGCGCAGGCCGGCGGGGCCGGAGAGGTCGAGGGTGCTCGTCGTCGGCGAGGCCAGGGCACGCGCCAGGGAGGGGTCGCCGGAGACGACGTCGAGCAGGCCGGCGAGCGACACGGAGAGCCTTTCGAGGGCAACGCGAACGGGCCCCGCTCGGCTGAACGCCGGGGGGTCGGCCACCCTCCGGCGGCCCTACTCAGGGTACGTCGGCTGTGGTCGCCTTCGCTTACCGGCGCGGCGGGGCGTACGGGGTCAGGAGCTGGTCGACCGGGGCGTGGTCGTCGGTGAGGACCTGGGCGTTGCCGGCGAAGTCGGCCGCGTCGCTGTGAACGCTGCCGGGCTCGCCGCGCGTCTCGGCTCCGGTGGCCAGGGCGTCGACGGCGAGGGGTTGGTCGCTGGCGACGAGGACGAGGTTGCCGCCGGTCTCTGCTGCCACTGTCTCCGGGGGAGCCATGACGGCTACGTGGGGGAACTGGTCGAGGAGGGTGGCGGTCTCGGCCTTGGCGAAGGAGAGCGGGGGGAAGTCGATGACGTTCAGGGCGTAGGTGCCGCCGGGGCGCAGGACGCGGCGGACCTCAGCCACCAGCTCGCGGGTGGTGAGGTGCCACGGGACGGCGAGGCTGCCGAAGGCGTCGCCGACGACGACGTCGTACGCGTCGGTCGGCAGGTCGGCGATCGAGGTGCGCGCGTCGCCGACGCGCACCTCCAGGTCGGGCACGTCGTCCAGGCCGAGGCGCGCGCGGTCGATGTCGGGAACCTGCGGGTCGACCTCGAGCACCGTGCTCCGGGAGCCGGGCCGCACGGCGGCCAGGTGCCGCGGCATGGTGCCGCCGCCGAGGCCGAGGTGCAGCACGTCCAGCGGGCCTGCGGGCTGCTCGGCGATGACGTCCGCGATGCGCTGCGTGTAGCGGAACTCCAGGTGCGTCGGGTCGTCGAGGTCGACGTAGGAGTGTCGCAGCCCGTCGAGCAGCAGCACCCGGCCGGACTCGCGCTCCGGGTCGCTCTCGACCGAGGCGCAGTAGTAGCGGGTCTCGTACTCGCAGGGTCCGTCGGCCAGGACCAGCCAGGAGCCGGTGAGCGCGGCGAGACCCACGACCGCCGGCACGGCGGAGGACATCCCGCGCAGGGCGAGGTGCAGGCCGAGGCCGGCCAGCACCAGGACGCCGCCGGTGACCAGCAGCAGCCGCGAGGTCGGGAGCGCGGACAGCAGCACGAAGCCGGTGAGGAAGGTGCCGGCCAGCGCGCCCAGCGTGCCGACGGCGCTGAGGCGGCCGACGGTGACTCCGGTCTCGGCGAGCGTGCGCAGCTGCAGCTTCACCACGCCGGGCGGGACCAGGGAGAGCACCAGCGCGGCCGGGGCGACGGCCAGCAGGACGAGGACCACGGTGCCGACGGGTCCGAGCCCGCGGAAGGCGTCCCCCACGGCGAAGACCAGCGGCCGGGCAGTCAGCACCAGCGCACCGCCGACGGCAGTGGCGAGCCCCAGCCAGCGTCGCGGGTCGACCGCATCCGCGAGCCGACCGCCGAGTGCGGCGCCTGCGGCGATGGCGGCCAGCGCCACGCCGATGGCCGCCGTGTACGTCTCCAGGGTGAGCCCGACGTACGGCGCGACCAGCCGGCTGACGAGCACCTCGAGGACGAGGACCGCGGCCGAGGCGAGCAGGACGACGCCGGCGGCCAGGCGCGGGTGCATCAGGCGGGGTCGACGTGGAAGACGTTCTGCGCCGCCTCGAGCGGACCTGTCAGCAGCGCCTCGGCAGCGTCGGCGGCGCGGTCGACGTGGAACCCGAGGTCCTTCTTCTCGGTGCCGCTGAAATCCTTGAGCACGAAGTCCGCCGGGTCTTGCCGACCGGGCGGACGGCCGACGCCGACGCGCACGCGGAGGTACTCGCGGGTGCCGAGCGACGTGGTGATCGAGCGCAGGCCGTTGTGCCCGTTGTCGCCGCCGCCGAGCTTGAGACGGACTGCGGCGTAAGGGATGTCGAGCTCGTCGTGCACCACGACGATCCGCTCAGCAGGCACCTTGAAGAAGTCGCGCAGGCTCGCGACGGGCCCACCGGACTCGTTCATGTAGCACTTGGGCTTGGCCAGGATCGCGCGCTGCCCGGCCAGCCGACCCTCGACGAGGTCAGCCCGGCCCTTGTGCGCCTTCCACCTGCCGCCGACGCGGTCGGCGAGCAGGTCGAGCACCATGAAGCCGACGTTGTGCCGGTTCCCGGCGTACGACGGCCCGGGGTTGCCCAGGCCGACGACGAGCCAGAGCGGCTCAGCTGACACCGCCGAGGGGGCGACTACTGGGCGGGCGTCTCGGACGTGGGCGCGTCGGTCTCGCCGACCACGTCGCCCTCGCCCGCAGCGTCGCTCTCGGAGCCGACCTCGACGTCGCCCGCCTCGGCGGCCTCGGCCTCGATGGCCTCGGCACCGGCCTGGCCGGAGCCCAGGTCCTCCTCGGCCGCGACGAGCTCGGCCTCGAGCTCCTCCTCGGAGATGACGCCGAGGATGGCGACGATGACGTGCTCGGGGTCCTGCGCCAGCTCGGTGCCGGCGGGGAGCGTGACGTCCTTGGCGGCCAGGCTGCTGCCGGCGCGCTTGCCGGCGATGCTCAGCTCGAGGTGGTCCGGCAGCGCGGTGGCGTCGGCGGTGACGGTCAGGGTCATCGTCTGCTGGTCGACCAGCGTCTCGGGAGCGGCGTCACCGGTCAGCTGGACCGGGATCTCGACGGTGACCTTCTCGCCCTTGCGGACGGCGACGAGGTCGACGTGCTCGAGGGTGTTCTTGATCGGGTCGCGCACGATGACCTTGGGGAGGGCGAGCTGGTCGCCGTCCTCGGTCTGCAGCGTGAGCAGGGCGTTGGCGTCGTGCTTGAGGGCGAGCATCAGCTCGTGGCCCGGCAGCGTGAAGTGGCGCGGCTGCTCGCCGTGTCCGTAGAGCACGGCCGGGACCTTGTTGGCCCGGCGGATGCGCCGCGACGGGCCCTTGCCGAACTCGGTGCGGGGCTCGGCAGCGATGCGGACCTCGGACACAGCGGGACTCCTCGAACAGGTGGTGCTTGGCATGGGGGCGCGACTGCGCAGTGGACGAGTCTAGCGGCAGCCGCAACGGGCCTAGTCCGCCGACCGCAGCCGTGCGCGGTAGGCCGCCACGTGCATCCGGTTGCCGCAGTTGCCGGTGTCGCAGTAGCGGCGGGACCGGTTGCGCGAGAGGTCCACGAAGACCGCCTCGCAGCCGGGGGCCTGGCAGGTGCGCAGCCGCTCGCGGCCGTCCTCGCGCAGCACCTCGGCCAGCGCCATGCCCGCGTCGGCGGCCAGCCGCGAGGCCACCCGGGCGGAGGGGGAGGTCCAGTGCAGGTGCCAGTCGTAGCCGTCGTGGTCGGTCAGCTGCGGGAGCGCGCCGGCCTCGGCGACCATGCCGTTGACGACGGCTGCGGCGGTCCGCATGTCGCGCGCCGCCCAGACGGCCCGCAACCGCGGGCGCAGCGCGTGCACCTCCTCGAGGTCGTCGCGGGTGAGGCTGCGCGACCCGCTGACCTCGTGCTCGTCCAGGAACGCGCGCAGCGCCGTGAGGTCGCCCAGCAGCTCGTCGTCGCCCAGCCGGCTGTTCACCAGGTCCACTGCCTGCGTGAGCGACCGGGCCACGTCATGCGCCACGTGCATGTTGACTCCTGACAGCGTCGTCCCTACGGTCAGCAGCGTAACCGCCGGACGCACCTGAGGAGGACACGTGGAGCGCCTGCGCCGGCGGCCCGTGCTCGCTGCGCTCCTGGGAGCGCTGTGCATCGCCTTCTCCGGCCCGCTGGTGCGCCTGGCCGACGTCGCGCCAGCCACCGCCGCCGTCGGGCGGTGCCTGCTGGCACTGCCGTTCCTGCTGCTGCTCAGCCGGCATGAGGAGCGGCGCCTCGGGGCGCTCCCCCGCCGTACCCGTGAGCTCGCCGCGCTGGCCGGCGTCTTCTTCGCGGTCGACCTGGTGCTGTGGCACCACGCGATCGACCAGGTCGGGGCGGGACTGGCGACAGTGCTCGGCAACCTGCAGGTGCTGGTCGTCGGTGTGCTGGCCTGGTGGCTGCTCGGCGAGCGCCCGCACGCCGGCCTGCTCGCGTCGGTGCCCGTGCTGCTGGTCGGGGTGACGCTGGTCTCCGGTGCGCTCGGCGGCGAGACGTACGGCAAGGACCCCGAGCTCGGCGTGCTGCTCGGCCTGGCGACCTCCGCGGCATACGCCGGCTTCCTGCTCGTGCTGCGCCAGGGCAGCAAGGACCTGCGCCGGCTGGCCGGCCCGCTGCTGTGGGCGACCGCCTCGGCGAGCCTCACCGGGCTGCTGCTCGCGACCGCGCTCGGCGAGCTCGAGCTGCCGTCGTGGCGCTCGCTGCTGTGGCTGCTCGTGATGGCGCTGACGTCGCAGGTGGTCGGCTGGATGCTGATCAGCAGCTCGCTGCCGCGGCTGCCGGCCGCGCTCACCAGCGTGCTGCTGCTCGCCCAGCCGGTCGGCTCGATGGCGATCGGCGCACTGCTGCTGAGCGAGGCGCCGACGGCGGTGCAGTACGCCGGCACCGCGTGCATCCTCGCGGGAGTCGTGCTCGCGACGGCCACGCGTCCGCGCGCGGCCGTCGTGCCGCTGGCACCGGAGAAGGTGCCGGTCGCGGCCTAGGCCGCGCCGTCGAACAGGCTCGTCACCGAGCCGTCCTCGAAGACCTCGCGGATGGCGCGGGCGATGAGCGGCGCGATCGAGAGCACGGTCAGCCCGTCGAAGCGCTGGTCGTCCGCGATCGGCAGCGTGTTCGTCACGACCGTCGAGGAGATGCGGCTGTTCTTCAGCCGGTCCATCGCGGGACCGGACAGCACGCCGTGCGTCGCCGTGACGATGACGTCCTGCGCGCCGTTCTCGAACAGCAGCTCGGCCGCCTTGGTGATCGTGCCGCCCGTGTCGATCATGTCGTCCACGAGGATGCAGGTCTTGCCGGCGACCTGGCCGACGACCTCGCCGACCTTCACCTCGTTGGGGACGTTCGGGTCGCGCCGCTTGTGGATGATCGCCAGACCGCAGCCGAGCCGGTCGGTCCAGCGCTCGGCCACGCGCACCCGGCCGGCGTCCGGCGAGACGACGACGAGGTCGCGGTCGCCCCACTGCGCCTGCACGTGGTCGGCGAGCAGCGGCAGCGCGAACAGGTGGTCCACGGGCCCGTCGAAGAAGCCCTGGATCTGCGCGGTGTGCAGGTCGACGGTCATGAGCCGGTCGGCGCCGGCGGTCTTGAACATGTCGGCGATGAGGCGCGCGCTGATCGGCTCGCGGCCGCGGTGCTTCTTGTCCTGGCGGGCGTACGGGTAGAAGGGCAGCACGACGGTGATGCGCTTGGCGGAGGCGCGCTTGAGCGCGTCGACCATGAGCAGCGTCTCCATCACCCAGGTGTTCACCGGCGTCGTGACGCTCTGCACGACGAAGGCGTCCGACCCGCGCACCGACTCTTCGAAGCGGACGAAGATCTCGCCGTTGGCGAACTCGTAGGCGCTCGTCGGCGTCGGCGCTGCCTCGAGCGCGCGGCCGACCTCCTCGGCCAGCTCCGGGAAGGCGCGCCCGGAGAACAGCATGAGGTTCTTGCTGCTCGAGATGGTGATGCCGCTCATGACTGCTGCTTCCCGTGGTCGTTGCTGCTGTCCTTGCGGCCGCGCTTGCGCACGACCCAGCCTGCGATGTTGCGCTGCCTGGCCCGGCCGACGCCGAGGGCGTCCTCCGGGACGTCCTCGGTGATGACGGAGCCGGCGGCCGTGTAGGCGCGGTCGCCGATCGTGAGCGGTGCGACGAGCATGCTGTCGCTGCCGATGCGCACGTCGTCGCCGACGACGGTCTTGTGCTTGCGCTCGCCGTCGTAGTTCACGAAGACGGTCGCTGCCCCGATGTTGCTGCGCTTGCCGATGATCGCGTCGCCGACGTACGACAGGTGCGGCACCTTGCTGCCGTCGCCGACCTCGCTGGCCTTGATCTCGACGAACCCGCCGACCTTGGTGCCGCGGCCGAGGTGCGTGCCGGGACGCAGGTAGGTGTACGGGCCGATGTCGGCATCGGCGCCGATGAGCGCCTCGACGCAGTGCGCCTTGACGACCTTCGCTCCCTCGCGCACCTCGGTGTCGCGCAGCATCGTCCCGGGGCCGACCTCGGCGCCGGACCGCACCGTCGTCTCTCCGTGCAGCTGGGTGTCGGGGTGGATCGTGACGTCCTGCTCGAGCGCGACCTGCACGTCGATCCAGGTGCTGCGGGGGTCGACGACGGTGACGCCGTTGCGCTGGTGCTGCTCGACGATGCGGTCGCGCAGCAGCTCCCGGGCGTCCGAGAGCTGCACGCGGTCGTTGATGCCCATCGTCTCGGTGACATCCGGCGCGACGTGCGCCTGCACGACCAGGCCCGCCTCGCGGTGCAGGCCGACGACGTCGGTGAGGTAGAGCTCGCCCTGCGCGTTGTCGGTCGTGAGGCTGCCGAGCGCCTCGCGCAGCCGGGCGGCGTCGAAGGCGAAGACCCCCGAGTTGATCTCGCGCACGGCGCGAGCGGCCTCGTCGGCGTCCTTGTGCTCGACGATGCGCGTCACGACGCCGCTCTCGTCTCGCAGCACCCGGCCGTAGCCGGCCGGGTCGTCCAGCACCGCCGTCAGGACGGTCGTCGCGGCACCTGCCTGCGCGTGCGCGTCGACCAGTGCGCGGAGGGTGGCGGTGGTCAGCAGCGGCGCGTCGCCGAGGACGACCAGCACGGTGCCGTCGAGGTCGCCGTGGTCGGCAAGGGCGACCTGCACGGCGTGCCCGGTGCCGTTCTGCGGCTCCTGCACGACCGTCGTCGCCTGCTCGTCCACCTCGTGCACGTGCGCCGCGACCTGCTCGCGGGCGTGCCCGACGACGACCACGAGGTGCTCCGGCCCGAGCGCGCGGTTGGCGGCGAGCACGTGGCCGAGCAGCGTGCGGCCGCACAGCTCGTGCAGGACCTTCGGCCGGGTGCGGCTGCGCATCCGGGTGCCCTCACCCGCGGCCAGGACGACGACGGCGGCGAGGCGCGCGTCGGTCACGAAGGCTCCTCGTGGGGCTGGGGTCTCGCCGGAGAACCCGGCCCGCCGAGTCTACTGACGGCTCCCGCCCCACGATCCGAACGCTCCGCCCCCAGGATTCGAACCCGGACCTGAAGATCACCAAAGGATCCCGTGCTGCCTAGTTACACCAAGGCGGAAGGTGTCACATCTCGCGCCGTTGCCTGCACGAGGACGTCGTCATCGTGCCACTCCTCGAGCCATCGGGGCGCGGACGCGAGTCCGCGCACCAGCCCGTCCAGGACCTCGTAGAGCTGGCGGCCCTGGAGCACCTGGACGCACAGGCAGCCGCGGTACTCCCGCGCCGACGCTGTGCCGCACGGTCCGCGGGTTGTGCCGCTTGATCGTGCTGCGGCGGAACTGCTCCAGCGGGACGCCGGTGTGCTGGGACCACCAGTGACGAGCGGACACCTCGTCGGCCAGCTCGTGGATGTGCAGTCGCAGGACGAGTCGCTGACGCTCGATCCCGAGCAGGTGGAGACCCTCCAGGAAGAGCGTGACAGGCAGCGGGTCGCTGTTCATCCACGTCACGCGCTTCGTGCGGTTCCACGCCTTGGTCTTGCTGCCCTCGCACCAGTACGACACCGCGAGCGCCAGCACGAGGTCGCGGGACGTGACGGCGCCGAGGGTCCCGGCCGCAGCGGCCGTCAGCTCCCGCCCAGCCTCGTCCCGCGCGTCGCGGTCCCGACGCGCCCGCGCACGCAGGGCAACCGCCCGACGCTCCTGCGCCTCGGCCGCACGGTGCGGATCGTCCTCCGGCCACGGGAGGTGCCGCAGCCACAGGGACAGGGACAGGCTGCTCTTCGAGACGCCGAGCTCGGCAGCGATCTCGTCGTAGGTCCGCCCCTGGCGGCGGAGCAGCACGGCCTGCTCGCACCTCGTCCTTGGCCCGCGGCCGTCGCAGCGCAGCCGGCACCTCCGTGCCGGCCAGCAGCTGCTTGGCCAGGTCCTCGCCGATGCCGAGCTCCGCCTGGATCTCCCGCCGCGACCGTCCCGCGGCCCTCAACGCCCGCGCGCGCTCACCGAGCGCGCGCTTCTCCTCCGCCGTCCTGTGCCTGCCCATGCCGGATCGAGCTCCCTTCGCTCTGCTCGACCCTCCACGAGCAGGACCCAGTGAGGTCTGACAAAACGCCCCACGCGGGGTGCGCAGGTGGGAACGTCAGCCGAGCGGCACCCGCAGCGAGCAGGAACGAGCCCATGACCGCACCGCCGCACGCACCTGACGAGCACGACGTCGCCGACGCGCGCGACGACGCCGCGGAGCAGCGCGACACCGCAGCCGACGTGCGCGACACGGCAGCGGACCAGCGGGACGACGCCGGCGACCTGCGTGACGACGCCGCGGACCTACGGGACGTCGCCTCCGGTGCACGTGACACGGCGGCCGACGCGCGCGACGCGGCCGCCGACCGGCGCGACCTGGCAGCCAGCCGGCGGGAGGAGC
>JAOPWK010000060.1 GCA_025965735.1 Frankiales bacterium | reverse complement strand
GGCTGCACGCGCTGGACCGGGTGCTCGGCCGCCGCGACGTCCTGGCGCACGTCGGCCAGCGGGATCGCGGTCGTGCGGGCGGACGGGGTGGGCACGGCGGAGGTCAGCACCTGCGTGGGTGGCGTGGTGGGGCGGGACGCCGCGACCTGCTTGAGCAGCCGGCGCGCCGCGGGGGCGGCCAGCCGCTTCGTCGGGTCCTTCTCCAGCAGCCCCTCGATCAGCGGCTCCAGCGCACCGGCCGCGAGGTACGGCGCGTGGTCACCGGTCACCACCGCGGTGACGGTCAGCAGCGGCTCGCCCCCGTCGTACGGCGGCTTGCCCTCCACGGACGTGAACAGCGTGGCGCCGAGCGACCAGAGGTCCGAGGGCGGGCCCGGCGTCTGGCCGCGGGCCCGCTCGGGGGCGATGTAGGCGGGGGAGCCGAGCAGCAGGCCGGTGTGCGTGATGGTGGAGTCGCCGGTCGCCGTGGCGATGCCGAAGTCGGTGAGCACCACGCGGCCGTCGTCGCGCACGAGGACGTTCGACGGCTTCACGTCGCGGTGCACGATGCCCTGCTTGTGCGCCGCCTCCAGCGCGCCCAGCAGCGCGAGGCCGACTTCAGCGGTGCGCTGCGGCGACAGCGGGCCGTCCGTGCGCACGACCTCGGCGAGGGTGCGCGCCTCGACGTACTCCAGGACGAGGTAGGGCTTGTCCGCCTCCTCCACGACGTCGTAGACCGTGACGGCGCTCGGGTGGTCGAGCCGGGCGGCGGCGCGGGCCTCGCGGCGGGTGCGCTCGCGCAGCACCTGCCGGTCGCCGTCCGAGAGCCCGGGCGGGAAGGTGACCTCCTTGACCGCGACCTCGCGGCCGAGCACCAGGTCCTCGGCCCGCCAGACGGTGCCCATGCCGCCGGAGCCGAGGGGCGCGACCAGGCGGTAGCGCCCGGCGACGACCCGTTCCCCGGTGCTCACGACGATCACCTACCCCCGTACAGGCCCCCGCTACTCCCCGCAGCCCCACGCCTACGCTCGACCTCGCGAGATCCGCTCCAGCCAGGAAGGCCTCCTCATGACGCGCGCGTCCGAGTCCGGGTTCCCGATCGAGCCCCTCTACGGCCCCGACGACGTCGCGCCGGGCCTGCCCGAGCGGCTGGGCGAGCCGGGCCAGTACCCGTACACGCGCGGCGTCTACGCCTCGATGTACACCGGCCGGCCGTGGACGATGCGGCAGTACGCCGGCTTCGGGACCGCCAAGGAGTCCAACGAGCGGTACCGGCACCTCGTGGCGCAGGGCACCGGCGGGCTGTCCGTCGCCTTCGACCTGCCGACGCAGATGGGCTACGACTCCGACGACGCCGTAGCGAGCGGGGAGGTCGGGAAGGTCGGCGTCGCCATCGACTCGCTCGAGGACATGCGGATCCTGTTCGACCAGATCCCGCTGGACCAGGTCTCGACCTCGATGACCATCAACGCCCCGGCGTCGGTCCTGCTGCTGCTCTACGCGCTGGTGGCCGAGGAGAACGGCATCCCCGGCGACAAGCTCACCGGCACGATCCAGAACGACGTGCTCAAGGAGTACATCGCCCGCGGCACCTACATCTACCCGCCGGCACACTCGCTGCGGCTGATCACCAACATCTTCGCGTACTGCAAGGAAGAGCTCCCGCGCTGGAACACCATCTCGATCTCCGGCTACCACATGGCAGAGGCCGGGGCGACCCCCGTGCAGGAGATCGCCTTCACCCTCGCCGACGGCATCGAGTACGTCCGGGCCGCCGTCGCCGCAGGGCTCGCCGTCGACGACTTCGCCCCGCGGCTGGCCTTCTTCTTCGTGAGCCGCACGACGATCCTCGAGGAGGTGGCGAAGTTCCGCGCCGCCCGGCGGATCTGGGCGAGGGTCATGAAGGAGGAGTTCGGCGCCAAGGACCCCAAGTCGCTGATGCTGCGCTTCCACACCCAGACCGCCGGCGTGCAGCTCACCGCCCAGCAGCCCGAGGTCAACCTGGTCCGCGTCGCGGTGCAGGGCCTCGCGGCGGTCCTCGGCGGCACGCAGTCGCTGCACACCAACTCCTACGACGAGGCCATCGCCCTGCCGACGGTCAAGGCCGCCACCCTCGCGCTGCGCACCCAGCAGGTGCTCGCGTACGAGACCGACGTGACCGCCACCGTCGACCCGTTCGCGGGCTCCTACGTCGTCGAGGCGATGACGGACCAGGTGGAGAAGGGCGCCCTGGAGCTGATGGCCAAGGTCGAGGAGATGGGCGGCGCGGTGTCCGCCATCGAGAAGGGCTTCCAGAAGAGCGAGATCGAGCGCTCGGCCTACGACGTGGCGCTCGGCATCGACAGCGGCGAGCGCGTCGTCGTCGGCCTGAACCGCTACCGCAGCGAGACCGAGGAGAAGTACGACCCGCTGCGCGTGGACCCCTCCATCGAGCAGGACCAGCGCGAGCGGCTGCGGGTGCTGCGCGAGAAGCGCGACAACGCTGCCGTGGAGAAGGCGCTGGCCGAGCTGAAGGAGGCCGCGGCCGGCGACGCCAACGTGCTCTACCCGATGCGCTCCGCGCTCAAGGAGCTGGCCACGGTCGGCGAGGTCTGCAACGCGCTGCGCGAGGTCTGGGGCGTCTACACGCCGCAGGAGTTCTTCTAGCAGCCCCTGAGCAGCGCCTGGTTGCCGACGGTCGGCGGCACGCGGCGCTGCGTCGCCGTCTCGTACGCCGCCGCGTAGCGGAGCAGGTCGGCCTCGTCGAAGGCCGTCCCCGTGAACGACAGCCCCTCGGCGACGGTGCCCTCGTCGGTCGTGCCGTTCGGGACGATGACGGTCGGGTACCCCGCGGCCGCGCCGACGTTCGCGTACGCCGGCCCGGGCGCGATGATCGCGTCCAGGCCGTCCTTCGCGAGCACGCCCTCGATCGCCGCGCGGGTGGCGGCGCGGGTCGCCAGGACCGGGCCGTCGGTGACGGCGTAGACGCCGGGCTGGGTGTCGGAGATGTCGAGCCAGCTCTGGCCGTACTTCACCCGGTCCGGGTGCTGGGAGTTGAACGCGCGGATGTCGCTCATGGTCTTGACGCCGCTCTTCAGCGGACCGGCCTCCTGCGCCAGGTAGGCGTTCAGGCCGGTCTTGAACTCGTTCGGGATCTCGGCGATCTCCGGCAGCCCGGCCAGCTGCAGCACCGAGTGCTCGTCACCACCCGGCACCAGCTCAGCGCCCATCGCCTCCAGCGCGGTCAGCGCCTCGGCGAACAGCGGGTCGCTCGCGAAGCCCTCCGCGTAGCCGAGCCGGACGCCCTTCAACGACGCGCCGGACAGGCTCTTGAGGTAGTCCACGCGCCTGCTGGCGGCGGTGGCCGGGTCGCGCGGGTCGGGGCCGGCGATGGCGGTCAGCACCGCGGCGGCGTCGGTGACGTTGCGGGTCATCGGGCCGACGACGTCGAAGCTGTGCGCGAGCGGGATGACGCCGGCGCCGCTGACGAGCCCGTGCGTCGGCTTGACGCCCACCAGGCCGTTGACCTCGCTCGGCGACAGGATCGACCCGGAGGTCTCGCTGCCGAGGGTCGCCGTCGCGAAGGCCATCGAGCCGGCGACGCCCGAGCCCGAGGACGAGCCCAGCGGGTCGCCGCCGTCGTAGGCGTTGGACACCTGGCCGCCGAGGCTGGAGTAGCCGTTGGGCATGCCGATGGACATCCAGTTGGCGAACTCCGACAGGTTCGTCTTGCCGAGGACGACCGCGCCGGCCGCGCGCAGGCGCTGCGTCACGAACGCCTCCTGCTTGGGGATGTTGCCCTCGAGCGCGATCGAGCCGGCCGTGGTCGGGACTGTCCGGGTGCCGATGTTGTCCTTGAGCAGCACCGGTATCCCGTGCAGCGGACCCCGCACCTTGCCCGCCTTGCGCTCCCGGTCGAGCCGGTCCGCCTCGGCCAGCGCCGTCGGCGAGACGACGCGGATGCTGTTCGTCGGCCCGTCGTACGCCTTGATGCGGCTGAGGTAGGCCTGGGTCAGGCCGCGGCTGCTCAGGCGGCCTGCCCTCATCGAGGCCTGCAGCTGCGGGACGGTCGCGGTCTGCAGGTCGAGCCCGGCGACGCGGGCGCGGCAGTCGGCCGCGGGGGAGCCCACCGGCCTCGGGGCGACGGCGGGGGCGGCGGCGGACGGGGCGACGGTGACGCCGAGGGCGACGACAGCACCGGCGGCGGCCATGCGGAGGGGACGCATGGGCTCGACTTCGCCACCGAGGGCGAGGCTCCTGCTGGGTAGGGTCGCGGAACCACCTCCGGAGGAGCGCTCGTGCAGATCGACTTCAACTCCTCTCCGCGCTCCAGCCTGGGCGTCGAGTGGGAGCTGATGCTGGTCGACCGCGAGACGCGGGCGCTGACCAGCGGGGCCACCGAGATCCTCGAGGAGCTGCACCCGGGCGGCGAGCACCCGACGGCCAAGAAGGAGCTGCTCCAGTCCACCATCGAGGTGATCACCGGCGTCTGCCAGAAGGTCGGCGAGGCGACCGCCGACCTCGCCGGCACGCTGGAGAAGATCGTGCCCTTGGCCGAGGCGCGCGGCCTCGGCCTGATGTGCGCCGGCACTCACCCGATCACCAACTGGCGTACGCAGCAGATCACCGAGAACCCGCGCTACGCCAAGCTCATCGAGGACATGCAGTGGCTGGCCCGCCGCATGCAGATCTTCGGCGTGCACGTCCACGTCGGCGTGCGCTCTCCGGACAAGGCCATAGCGATGGTGAACGCGCTGTCGGCCTACATCCCGCACTTCCTGGCCCTGTCGGCCTCCTCGCCGTACTGGGTCGGCGGTGACACCGGCCTGGCCTCCGCCCGCTCGAAGGTGTTCGAGGGCCTGCCGACCGCCGGGCTGCCGCAGCAGGTCGAGGGCTGGGTCGGCTTCGAGCGGTACATGGAGACGCTGATCAAGACCCAGACCATCGCCTCCATCAAGGAGGTGTGGTGGGACATCCGCCCGCACCCGACGTACGGCACCGTCGAGATGCGCATCTGCGACGGCCTGCCGACGCTGGCCGAGGTCGGGATGGTCGCGGCCCTTACGCAGTGCCTGGTCGAGATGATGGACCGCGAGATCGACAAGGGCTACACGCTGCCGACCCCCAAGCGCTGGGTCGTGCAGGAGAACAAGTGGCGCGCGGCCCGCTACGGGCTCGACGCACAGATCATCGTCAGCGAGGACAGCGTGCAGCCGATCGATGCGGCGCTGCGCGAGCTGGTGCAGGACCTGCGTGCGACCGCTGAGCGGCTCGGCTGCGCGCAGGAGCTGGAGATGGTGCAGCAGGTCCTCGACGGCGGCGCGTCCTACCAGCGCCAGCGCGCCGTGGCCGCGGCCAGCGGCGGCGACCTGACTGCGGTGGTCGACAGCCTGTTGGAGGAGTTCACGGTCGGCAGCCCGGTCGTGCTGCCTGCCCGCCCCACCACCGAGGTGCGCGGCGAGCCGGGGGCGGCCGGGGCGGCCTCGTGAAGCCCGCCACCGTCAGCGACCCCTGGCTGGGCGAGCACGAGGACGAGCTGGTCCGCATCCGGCGCGACCTGCACATGCACCCCGAGCTCGGCAACCAGGAGCACCGCACGACGGCTGTCCTCGTGGAGCGGCTCAGCGCCGCCGGCCTCGCGCCGAAGGTGCTGTCCAGGGGCACCGGCCTGGTCTGCGACGTCGGCACCGGACAGGGCCCGGTCGTGGTGCTGCGCGCCGACATCGACGCCCTGCCGCTGCAGGACGAGAAGCTCGTGCCGTACCGGTCGACGGTGCCCGGGCTGTGCCACGCCTGCGGGCACGACGTCCACACGACGGCCGTCCTGGGTGCCGGTCTCGCGCTGGCCCGCGTCGCCGACCAGCTGGGCGGCACGGTGCGGCTGGTCTTCCAGCCGGCCGAGGAGCAGATGCCCGGCGGGGCGCTCGACGTCATCGGCGACGGCTGGATGGACGGCGTCGCCTCGGCGTTCGGCCTGCACTGCGACCCGGCGCTGGAGGTCGGCCGCGTCGGCCTCAAGTCCGGCGCGATCACCGCTGCCGCCGATGCGCTGACCGTCACGCTCACCGGCCCCGGCGGGCACACCTCCCGGCCGCACAACACCGTGGACCTGGTGCACGTGCTGGCCACCGTCGCGACCGGCCTGCCGGACGCGCTGTCCCGCCTCGTCGACCCGCGCGCAGGGCTGTGCCTGGTGTGGGGGCACATCTCGGCCGGCGTCGCCTCCAACGCCATCCCGCGCAGCGGCGTGCTCAAGGGGACGCTGCGCGTGCTGGACAAGGGCGCCTGGCACGACGCGCCGCAGATGGTGCAGCGGCTCGTCGACGGCCTGGTCGCGCCGTACGGCGCGCACGCGACGTTGGACTACCAGCGCGGCGTCCCGCCGGTCGTGAACGACCAGTCCGCGACGACGCTGTTCGCGGCGGCCGTGCGCGGCGAGCTCGGCGCCACCGCGGCGGTGCCCACGCTGCAGTCGCTCGGCGGCGAGGACTTCGCCTGGTACCTCGACCACGTGCCCGGCTCGATGGCGCGGCTCGGCGTGAAGCCGCCGGGCCAGGAGCGGCCGCACGACCTGCACCAGGGGACGTTCGACGTAGACGAGACCGCCCTGCCGATCGCGGTCCGGGTGCTCGTCGCCGTCGCGCTCGCCGCCCTCGCCGCGGGGTGAGCGCCGCCGCACCCTGGAAGATCTGGACCGCGCTCGGCCTGGTCTACGTGTTCTGGGGCTCGACCTACCTCGGCATCCGCTACGCCGTCGAGACGCTCCCGCCGATGCTGTCCGCCGGCGGACGCTTCGGCACGGCCGGCCTGCTGCTCGCCGGCTGGCTCGCGTTCCGCCGCGGCCGCGGCGGCTTCCGGGCGACGGGCCGGCAGCTGCTCAACGCCGGCGTGGTGGGGCTGCTGCTGCTCGGCGGCGGCAACGGACTCGTCACCATCGCCGAGGAGCGGGGGCTGCCCTCCGGCCTGGCGGCGCTGCTGGTGGCGGTCATCCCGCTGTGGGTCGTCGTGCTGCGCGCCGCGACCGGCGACAGACCCGCCTCCCGCACGGTGCTCGGCGTCGCCATCGGCTTCGTCGGCGTCGCGGTCCTCCTGCTCCCGGGAGCACGGCCCGACGGGGTCGCGCTGCTGCCCGCGGCGATGGTGGTGCTCGGCAGCTTCCTGTGGTCGCTCGGCTCCTTCGGCGCGACCCGCGTCCCGCTGCCGCCCGACCCGCTGATGACCACGATCGCCCAGATGCTCGCCGGCTGCGTCGGGCTGGTGCTCGTCGGCCTGATGACCGGTGAGGAGCTGCACCTCGGGGAGGTCAGCCGGGTCTCGTGGCTGGCCTGGGGCTACCTGGTGGTGTTCGGCTCGATCGTCGCCTTCACCGCCTACAGCTGGCTGCTCGGCGTGGCGCCGGTCAGCCAGGTGTCGACCTACGCGTACGTCAACCCGGTCGTGGCGGTGCTGCTCGGCGCGCTCATCGCGAGCGAGGAGGTCGGGCCGGCCACGCTGCTCGGCGGTGCGGTGACCGTCCTGGCCGTCGCGATCGTGGTGTCGGAGGAGGGGCGGCGGAAGCGGGCAGCGCTCGCCGACGTGGCCTAGACCCCGGAGGACCGGCACGGACGCGTGCGCAGGTCCCGCACGTAGTCGTCCGGTGCCCCGGCGGCCTCCGCGGCGTCGGCCAGCACCCCCAGGTAGCGCGCCGACGGCAGGCCGCCCTCGTACCCGTCCAGCACGTAGACCCAGGCGAGCCGCTCGCCGTCCAGCGTCTGCGCCCGCACCCGGATCTTCCGGTACAGCCCGTTGTCCGCGCCCTCCCAGGCGTCGAGCTGGGCGGCGTCGCCGTCGGTGATGTCGTACAGCCCCACGAAGACGTGCTCACCGGGCGCCTCGACCACGGTCGCCAGCGCGCCCTCCCAGCCGAGGTCCTCGCCGCCGAAGGTGAGCCGCCACCCCTCCAGCCAGCCGGTTCCGGCGACGGGGGAGTGGGGGCAGCGCACGTGCATCTGCTCGGGATCGAGGTTGCTGCCGTACGCCGCGTAGAGCGTCATGCCGCGGAGCCTAGCGAGCGGGGATGCGGGAGAATGGGACCCATGACGCGCATCGCCATCATCGGAGGCGGCCCGGCCGGGTACGAGGCGGCGCTGGTCGCCGACCAGCTCGGAGCCGAGGTCACGCTCATCGACCGCGACGGTGTCGGTGGGCAGTGCGTGCTGTCGGACTGCGTCCCGTCCAAGACGTTCATCGCGACCAGCGAGGCGATGATGGCGTTCTCGCACGCCGACCGCGTCGGCGTCCGCACCGTCGGCGAGGTGGTCACCGCCGTCGACGAGGTCAACGCCCGGGTCAAGGCGCTGGCGCTGGCGCAGTCCGCCGACATCACGCGGCGGCTGGCCCACGAGGGCGTCACGGTCCTGTCCGGCACCGCCTGCCTGAAGAGCGCGCACCTGGTGGAGGTGCAGTCGCCGGACGGACACGTGGCCGAGGTGGAGGCCGACGTCGTCCTGCTCGCCACCGGTGCCCGGCCGCGCGTCGTGCCCGGCGCGGAGCCGGACGGCGAGCGGATCCTGGACTGGCGCCAGCTCTACGACCTCGAGGAGCTGCCGACGCACCTGGTCGTCATCGGCTCCGGCGTCACCGGCGCAGAGTTCGCCAACGCCTACCTGGCCGTGGGTTCGCACGTGACGCTGGTCAGCAGCCGCGAGCGGGTGCTGCCGGGTGAGGACGTCGACGCGGCCGAGCTGCTCCAGACGGTGTTCGAGCGGCGAGGCATGAACGTCCGCCGCGGCCGTGCCGCCCGCGTCGAACGGCGGGGCGACGGCGTCGTCGTGCACCTCACCGACGGCACGACCGTCCAGGGCTCGCACGCGCTGATGACCGTCGGCTCCGTGCCGAACACCGCCGGCATGGGACTGGAGGAGGCCGGCGTCGCGCTGACCGAGCAGGGCTTCGTGCAGGTGGACCGCGTCTCGCGCACCACGGTCCCCGGCGTCTACGCCGCCGGCGACTGCACCGGCGTGCTCATGCTGGCCTCCGTGGCAGCCATGCAGGGGCGCATCGCGATGTGGCACGCGCTCGGCGAGGCGGTCGCGCCGCTGCGGCTGAAGACCGTGTCGGCCAACGTGTTCACCGACCCGCAGGTCGCCTCCGTCGGTGTGACGCAGACTCAGGTGGAGGCCGGCGAGGTCATGACGCAGACCGTCACGCTCCCGCTCGCCACGAACGCCCGAGCCAAGATGCAAGGCATCACCGACGGCTTCGTGAAGCTGTTCTGCCGCCCCGGCTCGGGCACGATCCTGGGCGGTGTCGTGGTGGCGCCGAACGCCAGCGAGCTGATCATGACCATCTCCCTGGCCGTGCAGCACGCCCTGACGGCCGACCAGGTGGCGCACACCTTCGCGATCTACCCGTCGCTGTCCGGCTCGGTGACCGAGGCCGCCCGCCAGCTGATGCTGCACGACCACGAGGGCTAGTGCGCGCGCTGGTCTTCTCCGCCTTCGGCGGCCCGCTTGCCGTGCAGGACGTGCCGGCGCCGGAGGCCCCGGACGACGGCGTGGTCGTGCAGGTGGGCGCCACCGGCGTGTGCCGCAGCGACTGGCACGGCTGGCAGGGGCACGACCCGGACATCGCCCTGCCGCACGTGCCGGGCCACGAGCTGGCCGGCACGGTCGCGGCGGTCGGCTCGGCGGTGCGCCGCTGGTCGATCGGCGACCGCGTGACGGTGCCGTTCGTGTGCGCCTGCGGCCGTTGCGCCCAGTGCCTGGCCGGCGACCACCAGGTCTGCGCGGCGCAGCGCCAGCCCGGCTTCACGCACTGGGGGTCCTTCGCCTCCCACGTCGCGCTCGACGCCGCCGACGTGAACCTCGTCGCGCTGCCCGCCTCGATGGGCTTCGCCACGGCGGCGTCCCTGGGCTGCCGCTACGCCACCTCGTACCGCGCTGTGGTCCAGCAGGGACGGGTCGCGTCCGGCGAGCAGGTCGTCGTCTACGGGTGCGGCGGCGTGGGGCTCTCGGCTGTCCAGATCGCCGTCGCCATGGGCGCTTCCGTGGTGGCGGTGGACGTCTCACCCGCGGCGCTGGAGCTGGCGGAGTCCTTCGGCGCCCGGGCAGTCACCGGTGGCGTGGAGGCGGTACGAGAGGCGACCGGAGGTGGGGCACACCTGTCGCTGGACTCCCTCGGGTCGCCGCAGACCTGCGTCGACGCGGTGCTGTCGCTGCGACCGCGCGGTCGGCACGTGCAGGTCGGGCTGCTGCCCGGTGGCCCGACGCCGCTCCCGATGGACCGGGTCATCGGCCTGGAGCTGGAGCTGCTCGGGAGCCACGGCATGGCCGCGCACGCCTACCCGGAGCTGCTCGACCTGGTCGCGAGCGGCCGGCTGCGGCCGGACCTGCTGGTGACGCGCGAGATCGGCCTGGACGACGCGGCGCAGGCGCTGGCCCACGTGGGACACGCGCCGGGGATCACGGTCATCACGTCGTTCTGATCTAGCGTGACGGCATGGACCGGATCCGCGCCTTCGAGAGCGTCCCGCCGGCCGGGGGGACCGGCTTCGAGACCGCCTTCACCGCGGCCTTCGTGGTGGTCGGGCTGATCGTGCTGGCCGGCTTCCTGTTCGTCGGCTACTCCATGGTCCGTGGCGCCCGTGCCGCCAAGCGCGCGGGCGTCGACCCGTTCACGCCGGAGTCGGTGCTCATCGCCGACGCGCTGCGCGGCCCTGGCGGGAAGCCGCTCGAGCAGCGCCTCACCGAGCTGGACGACCTGCACCGCCGTGGCGTCATCAGCAGCGAGGAGCACGCGGCCGCACGCCGCAAGGCGCTGGAGGCCTAGTTCAGCCAGCTCAGGACGGCCTGACTGAAGTCCTTCGCCGCGTCGGCGTGCACGTCGTGCCCGACCGGGATGGTCACGAGCTCCGCCGTCGGTATCCGCTGCGCCACCTCGGCCAGCAGGTGCTGCGGCACGTGGCTGTCCGGCCCGCCCGCGACGAGCAGGCTCGGCGCCTCGATGCGCTCCAGCGACTCCCACGCGGCCGGGTCGCCCGCCCCGACCTCCGCGGCGACCGCCAGCACCACCGCCCAGTCGTAGGGCAGCTCCCCCTCCGGCCGGTGCGGAGGCGGCCGGTCGCGGACGTACGGCGGCGGGGCGTCCTCGACCACCAGCCGCCGCACCAGGTCCGGCCGGTCGGCCGCGACCCGGTAGGCCACCGCTCCGCCCATGGAGTGCCCCACCAGCACGACCTCGCGCAGGCGCAGCTGGTCCAGCACGTCGACCACGTCTTCGGCCATCAGCGCGAAGGAGTACTCCAGCGTGTGGTCGCTCCCGCCGTGCCCGCGCAGGTCGAGCGCCACCAGGCGGTGCTGCGCGCCGAGGGCCGCCGTCACCGGCGCCCAGTCCTCCTTGGAGGCACCGAGCCCGTGCAGCAGCACCATCGGCGGTCCGTCGTCCAGGCCGCCGGCTTCGTAGGCGATCCGGACGCCGGTCGCCGTGACGAGGTGCGTCGTCAGTCCTTGATCTCGCAGATGGTGGCGCCGCTCGTGACGACCTCGCCGACGGCAGCGGTGAGGCCGCTGATGGTGCCGGCCTTGTGGGCGTTGAGGGGCTGCTCCATCTTCATCGCCTCGAGCACCACGACCAGGTCGCCGGCCTCGACGGTGGCGCCGTCCTCGACCGCCACCTTCACGATGGTGCCCTGCATCGGCGAGGTGAGGCTGTCGCCGGACGCCGCGGCGCCGCCGGCCTTCTTCGCCGAGCGCTTCGGAGCGCCCTTCTTCGCGCCACCGCCGCCACTGGACGACGCGCCCAGGCCGGCCGGCAGGCTGACCTCGAGCCGGCGACCGCCGACCTCGACCACGACCTTCTCGCGCGGCTCGGCCTCCTCGGCCTCCGCGGCGCCCCCGTACGGCGGGATGTCGTTGTCGAACTCGGTCTCGATCCAGCGGTTGTGCACGGTGAACGGCTCGCTGGTGAAGGCCTCGTCGCGGACCACCTTGCGGTGGAACGGCAGCAACGTGGCCATGCCCTCGACCTGCATCTCGTCCAGCGCGCGGCGGCTGCGCTCGAGCGCCTCCTGCCGGGTGGCGCCGGTGACGATGAGCTTGGCCAGCAGGGAGTCGAAGGCGCCGCCGATGACGGAGCCGGCCTCGACGCCGGAGTCCAGGCGCACGCCGGGGCCGCTCGGCGTGACGAGCTCGGTCACCGCGCCGGGAGCGGGCAGGAAGCCGCGGCCCGGGTCCTCGCCGTTGATGCGGAACTCGAAGGAGTGGCCGCGCGGCGCCGGGTCGGTGAACGACAGCGCCTCGCCGTCGGCGATGCGGAACTGCTCGCGCACCAGGTCGACGCCGGTGACCTCCTCGGTGACCGGGTGCTCGACCTGCAGGCGGGTGTTCACCTCGAGGAAGCTGATGAGACCGTCCGCGCCCACGAGGAACTCGCACGTGCCGGCGCCGACGTACTCCGCCTCGCGGATGATGTCCTTGGACGCCTTGTAGAGCTGGTCGAGCTGATCCTG
The DNA here is from genome assembly GCA_025965735.1 of Frankiales bacterium. Taxonomy (GTDB): domain Bacteria; phylum Actinomycetota; class Actinomycetes; order Mycobacteriales; family SCTD01; genus SCTD01. The sequence continues at coordinate 1,161 of JAOPWK010000060.1, read as the reverse complement.
CGACAGGAACGGCGCGGGCGCCTCCTCGACCACCTTCTGGTAGCGGCGCTGCAGCGAGCAGTCGCGCGTGGACACCACGACGACGTTCCCGTGGGTGTCGGCGAGGACCTGCGTCTCGACGTGGCGGGGCTTGTCGAGGTAGCGCTCCACGAAGCACTCGCCGCGGCCGAAGGCGGCGACGGCCTCGCGGACCGCGGACTCGAAGAGCTCCGGCACCTCCTCCTTCGTGCGCGCGATCTTCAGGCCGCGACCGCCGCCGCCGAACGCCGCCTTGATGGCGACCGGGAGGCCGTGCTCCTCCACGAAGGCGAGCACCTCCTCGACGCCCGCGACCGGGTCTGCGGTGCCGGGCACGAGCGGGGCGCCGATCTTCAGCGCGATGTGCCGGGCCGTCGTCTTGTCGCCGAGCGCCGCGATCGCCTTGGGGGACGGGCCGATCCAGGTCGCGCCCGCGTCGATGACGGCCTGGGCGAACTCGGCGTTCTCCGACAGGAACCCGTATCCGGGGTGAACCGCGTCGGCGCCGCTGTCGGCGAGCGCCTGCAGCACCTTGTCGATGCGCAGGTACGAGTCGCCCGGCGTGGTGCCGCCCAGGGCGAAGGCCTCGTCGGCGACGCGCACGTGCAGCGCGTCCAGGTCGGGCTCGGCGTAGACGGCAACCGACTGCAGCCCGGCGTCCTTGCAGGCGCGGGCGACACGGACGGCGATCTCGCCGCGGTTGGCGATGAGGACCTTGCGCACGGGGTCGGGGCTCCTAGCGGGGAAGGGCGGAGGCGCGCCAGGCGCCGGGGGCGGGGAAGAGCGGGGTGCGCAGCACGGGGGCGGCCCACAGCGATCGGACCGGCGGCTCCTCGCCGGCGCCGTCGCCGGTGGCGCGGGCGCTGACGACGGCGATGACCGCGGCCAGCTGCTCGGGCGTCGGCTCGCCGCGCACGACGGTGAGCAGCGGCTTGACCGCGACGGAGTCGTCGGTCATCGGGAACCGCGCCGCGTCGTGAGCGCATCGAGCGACGGCATGGGGATTCTCACAGGGGGATGTTCCCGTGCTTCTTGGGCGGCAGCGTCTCCCGCTTGGTCTGCAGCAGCCGCAGCGCCTTGGCCACCTCACGCCGCGTCTGCGAGGGCTCGATGACGGCGTCGACGAAACCGCGCTCGGCCGCG
>JAOPWK010000077.1 GCA_025965735.1 Frankiales bacterium | reverse complement strand
TGGACCGGGCGCGCACCCTGCTCGAGACGGCGAGCGGCCGACTCGACGCGCCGCACGTGCGCCTGGCCGCCGCCGTCCCGTTGCTGGGGCGCAGCCTGGATGCGGAGCGTGACGTGGCGCGGGCTGGGTCCAGTGCGGCGGACGCGGTCGCCGTGCTGGCCGCGGCCGTCCCCGGCGTGCGCGCGAACGGCGGCGTCGACGTCGAGGCGCTACGGCTGCTGTCGCAGCGTCTCGGCCCGCTCGGTGAGCAGGCAGCGGCCGACATGGCAGAGCTCCGCAGCGCGCCCACGGCCCTCACGCCGCCCTTCGTCGCGGCCGGGGTCCGGGACGCGAGGCAGGCTCTCGGCCCGGTGGTCGCCGGTCTCGACTCGGCCGACGAGGGGGCGCGGCTGGCGGCGGCGCTGCTCGGCGGTGACGGGCCGAGGAACCTGCTCGTCGCGCTGGGCAACAACGCAGAGCTCCGCGGGACGGGTGGCTACGTCGCGACCTTCGCCACCGGCCGGGCAGCGGGCGGGCGGCTGGCCATCGACCCGTTCAAGGACGTGCTGAGCGTCTACGACCCGCCCGGCAGGCAGCGCAAGGTTCCGGCGCCGCCGGAGTACGTCGAGGACTACGGGGCCTCGCTGGCCGACACCACCCTGTTCCGCGAGTGGACGATGAGCCCGGACGTGCCCGATGCGGCTTCGGTCGCTGCGGGGGCCGCCGGGCTGCTGCTCGGACGGACGCCCGACCTCGTGGTGCTGCTGGACGTACCTGCGCTGGCCGGCGTCGTGCGGGCGGCAGGTACCGACGTCACGCTTCCGGACGGCACCGTCGTGACCGCCGACGAGCTCACCGAGGCCCTGCTGGTCGACAGCTACGCCGCGGCCGGCGAGCAGGTCCAGGAGCAGGACGCTCGCCGGGCCGCGCTGCGGGCCGCCGCCGGTGCGACGGTGTCACGGCTGCTGACCGGTGACACGGCCGCGCTGCCCTTGGTGCGGGAGCTCGGGCGGCTGGCCCGCGGCCGGCACTTCGCGGTTTGGTCAGCCCGCCCGCCGGAGCAGCAGGAGCTGGAGCGGCTGGGTCTGGCGGGGTCCGCGGACCCCGAAGGTGACGACCTGAGCCTGGTCAGCGTCAACAACCTCTCGGTCAACAAGCTGGACTACTACGTCCAGCGCACGGTTGAGGTGTCCGCGACGGTCGGTCTCGAGGCGGTGGACGTCGTGCAGCGCGTCATCCTGGAGAACCGCGCTCCGGACGGGCTGGTGCCGTACGTCGTCGGCCTCGACACGCCAGAGCGGTCCTCCGAGCGGGTCGAGTTCTCCTTCGCCGCGGACGCCGAGTTCGTGTCCTTGCGGGAGGACGGCGCTGTCGCCGAGGGTGGCGTGCGTGAGGGCGGTGAGCGGCGCCGGGCCTTCTCCTTCGTCGACCTCGGGCAGGGCGAGCGCACCGAGCTGGAGCTGCGCTACCGGGTCCCGGTCGAGGGCGGCCGGTACCGCCTGCACCTGGTGCCGCAGGCCCTCGCGCGCGACGCAGACCTGCGGGTCGAGATCGAGGCGGCCGACGGGTTGACGCTGGCCCAGGTGGTGGGTGCCTCCCGCGCCGGCGACGTCGCCGTGCGACAGGGTCCCTGGTCCGAGCGTGAGCTCGTCGAGGTCCGGGTGGCGCGGCCGAGCCTCTGGCAGCGGCTGCGCGGCTAGACCGGGAAGCGGTCAGCCTGCCTGCGGCGCAGCTCGTCGATCAGCCGGCCCGGCGGGAGCTCCACGTCGGCGTCGTGCAGCACCTGGTCCTGCGGCACGTCCCGGACCAGACGGGCGCCTGCGGCGACACCCAGCGGCAGCAGCCGCTCGCCCCTGGTGGCCGCGGCGGTCTCGGCGACGCCGTAGGTGTCGTAGCCGCCGAGGCCGTCGAGGACGTCTCCGGCCGCCAGGCCCCGCTTGGCCGTGGCCACCACCTCGACGCGCGGGGGGCCGGCGGCGGCCACGACGGCGTCGTCGAACAGCGCTGCCCGCGCGATCGCGTGCGGCACCTCGAAGTGGCAGAGGTGGTACGGCGTGTAGAAGCTGTAGAGCGGTCCGCTGCCGAGCTTGTAGAGCTCGAGGTAGTGCCGCGAGGGCGCGTCGGCGATGGTGGCGAGCACGAACACTCCTGGACCCGGGCGCGAGCCCACCACGTAGTCGACGACACCGCCGAGCTCGCGCAGCCGGTCGACGTCGTAGGCGGTGACCAGCTCGTCGACGTGGCCGTCGTGGGTCGCCCCGCGCATGCCGCGTCGCTCGACGGTCATGCCGAAGGCGTTCGCGACGACGGCCTGCTCGAAAGAGACCTTGGTGCCGTCGGCAAAGCTCGTGACCATGTACGGGTCCTGACCCCAGCGCCGGGCGAAGCCCTCCTGTGTCGTGGGGTTGCGGTGCTCGTCCTGCAAGCCCTTGATGTTGCCGCACACCAGCGGTTCCAGGCCCATCGAGGACACGAAGCGCACGAGGTCGGCCTGCACTCCCGGCTGGTCGCCGCTGGCACCGGTGAACACGACGCCTGCCTCGTCGGCCAGCGTCCGCAGCAGCGGGCCGACGGTCCCGTCGAGCTCGGCGTTCAGGGTGACGACGTGCTTGCCGGCGGCGAAGGCCGCAAGGGTGACCTCTGCCCCGAACTGCACGGCGCCGGTCACGTCGACGACGACGTCGACACCGTCCGCAGCGCACAGCAGGAGGGCGTCCTCGGTGATGGCCGGCTGCCCCGACGCGATCGCTCGCGAGAGGGAGGCGGCGTCCTGCACGACCACCGGTTCGGGCGCCCCGGCCTCGGCGTAGGCCCGGCGCGCCCCGGCCAGATGGCGGTTGCTGATGGCCACCAGGTCCATGCCCGGGGTCCGCTGGACGATCTGCAGGGCGACGCCGCGGCCCATGAAGCCGGCGCCGATCATCGCCACGCGCACCGGTCGTCCGTCGCGCTGCCGCTGGTCGAGGGCGCGGTCGACCAGGATCACGAAGGTCCTTGCCCGAGCAGCGGCCAGGCCGCGTCCTTGTCGCTGATGACCGAGACCGGCAGCGGCCAGCCGAGGCCGAGGGCCGGGTCGTCGTGGCGCAGGCCGCGCTCCGTGCCCGGCGTGTAGGCCTCGCTCACCTGGTAGGCGACCTCCGCTGCATCGGTCAGGGTCTGGTAGCCGTGCGCGAACATCGGCGGGACGTAGAGCGCCCGCCGGTTGGCCTGCGAGAGCTCGACGGCGAAGGTCTGCAGGTAGGTCGGCGAACCCGGCCGCACGTCGACCACCTGGTCGATCACCGCGCCGCTCGTGCAGCGCACCAGCTTGGCCTCCGTCGCCGGGGCCACCTGGAAGTGCATGCCGCGCAGCGTCCCGGCGCGGTGGTTGAACGACAGGTTGCACTGCTCCACGACCGGCTCGAGGCCGGCGGCGGCGAACTCCTGCCGGCAGAACGTGCGCGCGAAGAAGCCGCGGTCGTCCTCGCGCAGCTGCAGGTCGACGACGACGCAGCCCTCGAGGTGCGTCGGGGTGATGATCACGGGTACGTCCAGAAGAGCCGGTCGTCGAGCTGGGACGTCCTCAGCAGGTGCTCGAGCTGCTTGAGCCGGGTGTGCCCCCTGCCCGTGAAGGTCTCCTGGTCCAGGTCGATGCGACCGAAGACCTCCGCCAGCTGCTGCGCTCCGCGGTCGGCGTCCCAGTCGCAGGAGAAGCCCGGCAGGCGGGTCGACACCTTGCTGAAGTCCACGCGGTAGCTGCGGTTGTCGGCGCCTGCGTCCCCGAAGCTCGTGGTGCAGCCGGGGAAGGCCGCGGCGACCCGCTCCGCGATGTCGCGCACCTGGTAGTTCTGCGCGTCGCTGCCGACGTTGAACACCTCGCCGTGGACGGCGTCCCGCGGTGCGGCAAGCACGCAGCGGATCGCCTTCCCGATGTCCAGCGCGTGCACCAGCGGTCGCCAGGGCGAGCCGTCGCTGGTCATGGTGATGTCACGGGTGGTCCAGGCCAGCCCGGACAGGTTGTTCAGCACGATGTCGAAGCGCATCCGCGGCGAGGCGCCGAAGGCGGTGGCGTTGCGCAGGAAGGTCGGCGAGAAGCCGTCGTCGGCCATCGCCGCGACGTCACGCTCGACGAGCTCCTTGCAGACCCCGTACGGGGTCTGGGGATTGGTCGGCGAGGTCTCGTCGACGGTGCCGTCGGCCACGCCGTAGACGCTGCAGGAGCTCATGTAGACGAACCGCTCGACGCCCGCCTGCCTGGCCAGCTCGGCCAGCCGGACCGAGCCCCGGTGGTTGACCTCGTAGGTCACCTCGCCGATGAGGTCGCCGAGTGGGTCGTTGGACAGCTCGGCCATGTGCACGACGGCGTCGAAGCCCTCCAGGTCGCCGGCCGTGAGCCGGCGCACGTCCAGGTCGCGCGTCTCCACCGTGCGGTCGACGCCGCGGTAGAGCCAGCCGGCCCGGTAGAAGCCGGTGTCAACCCCGAGGACGTCGTGTCCGTCGCGCACCAGCTCCGGGCCGAGCAGGCAGCCGAGGTAGCCCTCGCTGCCGGTCAGCAGGACCCGCACGTCGTGCTCCTGTCCGTCATCGTCGGCCGTCCTCCCACACGCGCCACGGCGCGTCGCCCGCGTCCCACAGGGCGTTCAGCTCGGTCCAGTCCCGGAAGGTGTCCATGCCCATCCAGAAGCCCTCGTGCCGGTGCACGGACAGCTGGCCGTCGGCGGCCAGCTGTCGCAGCGGCTGCCGCTCGAGGAGCAGCTCCGCGTCGTCGTCGAGGTAGCGGTCGGCGAACTCCCGCTGGAACAAGAAGAAGCCGCCGCTGACCCAGCCGTCGGCCAGGGTC
>JAOPWK010000070.1 GCA_025965735.1 Frankiales bacterium | reverse complement strand
GCTGACCATCTCTCCGCCTGCACCTCTGGCCGCCGCCGTCTGACCCGCTCCGCCCTGAGCCCCGTCACCTCCTCCGAGGTGGCGGGGCTCCTCGCGTTGTGGATCTCCCGCGTACGGTCGGCGACATGAGAGCCATCCAGGTCCACCGCTTCGGCGGTCCCGAGGTCCTAGAGCCCGCCGAGATCCCGGACCCGGAGTGGACGCCTGGGACCTACCTCCTCGACGTCTCCTCGGCGGGCGTGAACTTCGCCGACACGCACCAAGCCGCCGACGACTACCTAGCCGCGCAGTCGCTCCCGTTCGTCCCAGGCTCCGAGGTCGTGGGCCGCATCGTGCGTGGAGGCCTAGATTCTTCAACTAGGGAACGGACCTCGGACCAGGTCGAGGACAGCTACCTGTCCAAGACCGAGCTCCCGCTCGTGCCCGGCACGGAGGTCGTCGGTCGCCTCCCCGACGGCAGCCGGGTGGCGGCGTTCGCGATGGGCGGCGGCTACGCCGAGCAGGCAGTGGTGCACCCGTCGATGAGCTTCCCGCTGCCGGACGCGGTCAGCGACGGGCAGGCGCTGTCGCTGATGGTGCAGGGCCTGACCGCCTGGCACCTGCTGCGCACCTCGACCCACCTGCAGGCGGGCGAGTCGGTGGTCGTGCACGCAGCGGCCGGCGGCGTCGGCACGCTGGCCCTCCAGCTGGCCAAGGCCTGGGGCGCCGGCACCGTCATCGGCGTCGCCTCCAGCGATGACAAGCGCGCGCTGGCAGCCGCTCTCGGTGCGGACGCCACGGTGGACGCGGCTGCCCCGGACCTCAAGACCGCCCTCGAGCAGGCCAACGGCGGCCGCAAGGTCGACATCGTGCTGGAGATGGTGGGCGGCCCGACGTTCGACGCGTCGCTCGCGGCACTCGCGCCGTTCGGCCGGCTGGCCACCTTCGGCATGGCCTCGCGCACCGCGCCCAAGCCGGTGCACTCCGGTGAGCTGATGTCCCGCAGCCGCGCCGTCGTCGGTTTCTGGCTGGCGCACTGCTTCGCGCGGCCCGACATGCTGCAGCCGCAGATGGCCGAGCTGCTCGCGATGGTCGAGGCCGGCACCCTGCAGCCGGTCGTCGGCGGCACCTACCCGCTGAGCGAGGCACGCCGGGCGCATGAGGACCTGCGCAGCCGCGCCTCCCACGGCAAGCTGGTCCTGGACTGCACGGCTTGACCGAGCCGCTCTGGGAGGACGGCGGTTGGTCGCCGCTGGCCCCGCTGCACGGCGACGTCACCGTCGACGTCTGCGTGGTCGGCCTCGGCGGCTCCGGGCTCGCGGCCGTGGACGAGCTGCGCTCCCGTGGCGCCTCCGTCGTGGGTGTGGACGCAGGGATCGTCGGCGGCGGCGCCGCGGGCCGCAACGGCGGCTTCCTGCTCGCCGGCCTTGCCCCGGCGTACCACGAGGTGGTCGCGCGGCTCGGCCGCGAGAAGGCCGCGCAGCTCTACTCGCTGACGCTCGGCGAGCTGGACCGCATCTGCACGGCGACCCCCGAGGCGGTGCGGCGCGTCGGGTCGCTGCGCATCGAGGACGACGAGGCCGGGCTCGCCGACTGCAGTGCGCAGGAGGCGGCGATGCGCGCGGACGGGTTCGCGGTGGAGCCGTACGACGGGCCAGAGGGCCGTGGGCTGCTGTTCCCGGACGACGCGGCGATGCAGCCTCTCGTGCGGTGTCGTTGGCTTGCGCAGCAGGCAGTCCGCGGCGGCGCCGTGCTGCACGAGCAGTCACCCGTGCTGTCCGTCGAGCCGGGTCAGGTGACCACGCCCGGCGGCTCCGTGTCCTGCAGCGCGGTGGTCGTCGCCGTCGACGGGCGGCTCGACCTGCTGCTCCCCGAGCTGGCCGGCACCGTCCGCACGGTGCGCCTGCAGATGCTGGGCACGGCGCCCACGGCGGAGGTGACCGTGCCGCGGCCGGTCTACCTGCGGGGCGGCTACGAGTACTGGCAGCAGCTCCCGGACGGCCGGCTCGCCGTCGGCGGCTTCCGCGACGTGGGCGGCGACGGGGAGGAGACCACGTCGGCGGAGCCGTCCGAACCGGTGCAGTCCGCCCTCGAGCGGCTGCTGCGCGCACGGCTCGGTGTCACGGCGCCCGTGACGCACCGCTGGGCGGCCTCGGTCGGCTACACCCGCAGCGGTCTGCCGTACCTCGGCGAGGTGCGCGACGGCGTCTGGGTTGCCGGCGGCTACTGCGGGACGGGCAACGTCATCGGCGCGTTGTGCGGCCGCGCGGCGGCAGCACGGGCGCTCGGGCAGGAGCACCCCGCGACGGCCTTCGAGCGGCTCGTCTGAGGGCTCAGGCCGTGCGCTCGCCCAGCGCCGCGACCAGCTTCGGGCAGGCGCAGCCCCAGTCGTCGTGCCAGGCGCGACGGCAGCCGGCGGGGTACTCCAGCGGGCGCACGACGCGCGCGGGGTTGCCGGCCACCAGCACGTCGTCCGGGACGTCGCGGGTCACCACGGAGCCGGCTGCCACGACGACGCGCTTCCCGATCGTGACGCCCGGCAGGATCATGGCGCGGGCGCCGACCCAGGTGCCGTCGCCGATGTGCACCGGCGCCTCGACGTGCGGCTTGCCCTCCACACCGTGGCTGTTGCTGTCCATGATGTAGACCTCGTTGGCCAGCGCCACGTCGTCGCCGATCGTGATCTCGAGCACCGAGAGCAGCACCGTCCCGCAGTTGACGAAGACGCGGTCGCCGATGACCAGGCGCCCCCAGCCGCTGATGAGCGTCTGCCGGTGGCCGGACCAGACCTTGAAGTCGTCGCCGATCTCCAGGCGCGTCGCGTCGACCGTCGGCCGCCCGAGCACGTTCGGGCGCCTCCCGACCCGCTGCGCCTTGCGCAGCGACCACTTCGCCTTGGCCTGCTGGCGGTACGCCGCCGCGATCCACTGCACCTCGACCTTGCGGCGTTCCCAGTCCACGCGCCGGAAGGCTAGTCGGGCGGGCAGACTGAGGGCATGGAGCTCGAGGACGTCATGTGCTCGGCCAAGGGCTGCCGTGCGGCGGCACGGCACGTGCTGGTCTGGAACAACCCGAAGGTGCACACGCCCGAGCGCGAGAAGACGTGGGTGGCCTGCGACGAGCACCGCTCGTCGCTGAGCGAGCACCTGGACGTCCGCGGCTTCCTCAAGCGGATCGACCCGCTGCGCCCGGTGTGCGCCGGCTGCGGCGCGAGCTTCCCGGCGGAGCAGGACTTCTGCCCGGTCTGCGCCGAGTCTCGGCCCGGCTCCTGCGGCAGCCGCGACTAGGCCGAGCGGAGCGCGCGGCCACCTGCTGCGGACAGCGCGCTCAGCAGCGCGCGGACGAAGGCGGCCGGCACCGTGGAGCAGGCGTCGTGGTCGGCGTCCAGCAGCACCGGCTCGACGCCGAGAGCGGCGGCCAGCGCGCGCTGCTTGCGCGGCGGGACCAGTCGGTCGCGGGCCATCACGACGACCGACCGCGGCTGGGTGAGGCTGCCGGCCCAGCCGCTGCTGTCGAAGCGGCCCAGCTCGCGGCCGGCCTCGGCGAGGTCGACGGCCGAGCCGCGGGACAGCTCGGAGGCCACCCAGTTGCTCTCGCGGGAGGGCGCACCGGCCAGCCGCATGCCGCCGCGCCAGGCGCTCTGCGGGAAGAGGCCGAGCAGCAGGCGCAGCCCGCCCATCGTGTGCCAGAAGGCCTTCTGCCGCCGGTCGCTCCAGTCCAGCGCCGTGGCGCACAGGACGAAGCCCGCCACGGCCGAGGGGTGTCGCTTGGCGAGCAGCTGGGTGACCGGCCCTCCCATGGAGTAGCCGACGACCAGCGCCGGCGGCAGGCCGAGCCCGGTCAGGACGCCGGCGGCGTCGTCGGCGCAGTCCTGCAGCCGGAAGGGCGCGCCGGAGCGCAGGCCCCGTCCGTGGCCGCGCAGGTCCATGGCGAGCACCCGGTAGCCGGCCCGCTGCAGCGGCGCGTAGACGTGCAGCCAGTTCAGGTCGCTGGGGAACATCCAGCCGTGCACCAGCAGCACCGGCGGGCCGCTCCCGCCGGAGTCGCGCACGAAGAACTCGCCGCGCTCCGGCACCAGCACCGTGCGGGCCGGCGGCAGGGGCAGCGGCGGCACCGGTGCGGGTGGGTCCACGGGAGCAGCCATGCCTGGAGTGTCACCGACCCGGCGCGGCCGACACTGCCGATCCGCTCACACCTAGGGTCGTGCGCGTGCTCGCCCTCGCCGGCCAGCAGGTGCTCGCCGAGGGCCTGCCGGCAGATCCCCCCGCCGCCCTGGTCATGAACATGCACATCACTGGGCTGGCCGTCGCCCGCAGTTTGGGCCGACAGGCCGTCCCGGTCCTCGGGCTGGACGACGAGCGAGGCGGGCTCGGGCAGAGCAGCCGCTATCTGACCGGCCTCGGTCTCGTGCCGAGCCCGAGCGAGGACGAGGCGCTGGCGGAGCACCTGCTCCAGCTCGGTCCGAGCTTCGCCGACCGGCCGGTGCTGATCCCGACCAACGACGACTGGGTGCTGGCGCTGGCCAAGCACCGCGACCGGCTCGAGGAGCACTACCGCTACCCGTTCGCCGAGTACGACGTGGTGCGCCGGGCGCTCTCCAAGACTGACCTCTACCGCGCCTGCGGGCAGCTCGGCGTCGCGATCCCCCGCACCTGGTACCTCGACGACCAGACGCCCGAGCAGGTGGCTGCTGCCGTGCCGTACCCCTGCGTCCTCAAGCCCGACGACAGCCGCGGCTTCTACAACGCCTTCCGGGCCAAGGTGTTCGTGGTGCAGGACGCGGCGCAGCTCGTGCAGCGGTGCGCCGAGGCCGCCGCGGCCGGGCTGACGCTGGTGGCGCAGGAGTGGGTGGACACCGAGCCGGGCGGCTTCTGGTCCGTCGCGTCCTACCTCTCCCCCGGCGGCACGCCGCGCGGCGTCTTCACCGGCCGCAAGCTCGAGCAGTGGCCGCCCGACTTCGGCACCAGCTGCCTTGCCGACGCGCGCTGGGACGCCGACATCGCCGACGCGGGCGTGAAGGTGCTGCAGGCGCTGGGCTACAGCGGGATCAGCGAGATCGAGTTCGTGCAGGACGCGAAGACCGGCCGGCAGCTGCTGCTCGACGTGAACACCCGCGCGTGGAAGTGGATCGGGCTGCCGATCGCGGCCGGGATCGACCTGCCGCTGCTGGCCTACCGCGACGCCGTCGGCCGGCCGGAGAGCAGCGGGCCGCAGCGGGACGGCGTGCGGTGGACGTTCCTGCGCGACTACCTGCCGCTGGTCAAGGCGCAGGCGGCGACGGTCCCCGAGGCGCAGGTGAGCAAGGACGAGTGGACGGCGCTGCTGGCCGGGCGATCGAGCGAGCTCGTCGACGCGGTGCACGACCCGGACGACCCGGAGCCGGCGTACGACGTGCTGTGGTCCGAGCTGACGGGCGGGCTCGGCTACCGCTGCGCCTGCTAGTGGCTGTCGGGCGCGCCGTCGCCCTGCGCCGCCTCACCGTCGTCGCTGCCGCCCGCGACGGGCTGCTCAGCAGGGTCCAGCGGCTCGTCGGTGCTGGGCCGGTTCTCCGTCGCGGGCTGCTCGCTCATGCGGCGGCTCCTACCCTGCCGGGGTGCCTGACGACCTCGAAGCCCTGCGCGCCTCCTGCGGCCGGTCGCTCGGCGGCCACGGTCCGACCCGGGCGCGCGACCTGCTCGCCACGATCGGCCCGGAGACGGCCGTCGACCGGTACGGCGACGGCGGTGTGGTCGCCGAGCTCGAGGCGGAGGTCTCCGGGCTGCTGGGCATGCCCGCCGCCGCCTACCTGCCCAGCGGCACGATGGCCCAGCAGGCGGTGCTGCGGGTGCACGCCGATCGCCGCGGCCGCCGCACCGTGCTGTTCCACCCGATGTGCCACCTCGACCGGCACGAGGGGCGGGCTCTGGAGCGGCTGCACGCCCTGGTGGGCCGGCCCGTGGGCGCCGACACGCGGATGATCACCCTCCACGACCTGGAGGCGGTCGCCGAGCCCGCCGCCGCGCTGGTCCTGGAGCTGCCGCAGCGCGACCTCGGCGGCCAGCTGCCGTCGTGGGAGGACCTGCAGGCGCAGGTCGCCTGGGCGCGCAGCACCGGTGCCGCGGCGCACCTGGACGGCGCCCGCCTCTGGGAGGCGAGCGCCGGCTACGGCCGCACCCCGGCGGAGGTCGCGGGCCTGTTCGACACCGCGTACGTCTCCTTCTACAAGGGGATCGGGGCGCTGGCCGGCTGCTGCCTCGCCGGCCCGCAGGACGTCGTCGAGGAGGTGCGGGAGTGGCGCCGGCGGATGGGCGGCACGCTGTTCGGCCTGTGGCCCGGCGCCGCGTCGGCACTGTCCCTGCTCCGCCCGCGGCTGGCCCGGATGCCGGCCTACCTCGAGCACGCGCGGGGCATCGCGGACGCGCTGCGGGACGTCGAGGGCGTCACCGTCGTGCCCGACCCGCCGCAGACCCCGATGCTGCACCTGCTCCTGCGCACCAGCCCCGAGGCGTTCAAGGACACCGCGCTGGAGCTGGCTCGCGAGGGCCTCTGGACCTGGCCCGCGGCGATGCCCGCCCTCGACCCGGGCGCCTCGAGGGTGGAGCTGTCGATCGGCGAGGCGACCTGCGCGATGAGCCCTGAGCAGGTGCGGGAGGTGCTGCGCCGGTTCGTCCAGCCGTCGTGATCGTCCTGTGACCTCTGTTAGGTTCGAGGCCAGCCTGCTTGCTCATCCACCCCTGGGGGTCCTGTCGTGCTGCACGCCAAGCCGCGCGCCGGCCTGCGCGCCCGCGCGCTGCCGGTCCTGCTGATGTCCGCGGTGGTCGCTGCGTTCGGCGGCCTGTTCGCGCTGGCACCGGTGGAGGCGGACCGCCCGGCGGTCCTGGCGTACGCCGACGTGGCCCCGCTCGTGCTGGACGAGCCCGCTACGCAGGAGCGCGCCCAGGCCCGGGCCTCGCGTGACCGCCGCATGGACGAGCAGGCGCGAGCGCTCGCCGTCGCCCAGGCGAAGGCGGCTGCGGCGGCGAAGGCCAAGGCCGCTGCAGACGCCGCGGCGAAGGCGAAGGCTGCCGCGGAGGCCAAGGCCAAGGCTGCTGCGGCCGCCAAGGCCAAGGCGAAGCGGGCCACCGCCTCCCGCGGGGCGCTGCGCATCTCCGGTCGCTGCCCGGTGCCGAACGCCAGCTTCACCGACACCTACGGCGCCGCCCGCTCCGGCGGCCGCTCGCACAAGGGCACCGACCTGCTGGCTCCGTACGGCTCCCCCGTCTACGCGGTGGCCGACGGCCGGATCCGCGACGCGTACAGCAGCAACGGCGGCATCTCGCTCTACCTCGACGCGGACAACGGCGAGACGTACTTCTACGCCCACAACTCGGCGAACGTCGTGAAGGCCGGGCGCGTCCAGGCCGGTCAGCTCATCGCGCGGGTCGGCAGCACCGGCAACGCCGGCGGCACCAACCACGTGCACTTCGAGCGCGAGGTCGGCGGGCGCTCCATCAACCCCTACTCGTTCCTGCGCGGCATCTGCTGAGCTAGTGCCGGAAGCCGTCGAAGAAGCGACGGAAGACCCCGCCCTCGGGCGGCAGCGGCGGCGCGGTGGGCGGAGCGGTCTCCCGCCTGCGGGCCACCGGCTGGTCGTAGTCGGTGTGCCAGATCGCCTCGACGACCTGCTCCTCCGTGAACTCCTCGGAGCCGGGGATGGTGGGGACGAAGCCGCGGAGCATGCCGTCGGCCATGACCGTGGCCTCCAGACCGGCTGTGCCGTCGGTGTCCCACACCGCCTCGCGGCCGTCGGGCAGTGCCACCACGATCCCGAACTGGTAGACGCCGGCCTTCTTCATCGTGGCCGGGACTCCGTGGGCGCGCAGGCCCTCGACGACGCGCCGCGCGCGGTTCTCCTCCATGCCCTGGACAACGCACGACCCCGCGGGCTTGTGCCCGCGGGGTCGTGTGCCGTACGAGGGGTCAGACGCTGGTGCTGAGCTCCGTCAGGCGGGACTCGAGCGCCTGGAGCACGCCCTTGCGCGCCTTGTGGGCCTGCTCGTAGGCCAGGATCTCGCGCAGGTGCTCCACGTCGTCGCTGTCGTTGACGTGCCGCATGACGCTGTCGCCGGACAGCGTGCTGTAGGCGGCGAACGGCTGGTGGTCGGCGTCCAGACCGGTGAGGTCGAGGACCTCCTCGACGGCGTCGCTGCCGGCGTCCTGCGCCTTCTGGAGGCCGGCCTTGGTGGTGCCGGTGACGTCCTCGGCCACGGCCTCGACCTGCGTGACGGCGGTGTCGACGGCCGTGCTCGCGCCGTCGGCCACGGTCGAGGCGGCCTTGCCGGCCTTCTTGCCCAGCAGGCTGCTGGCCCGGTTCACGCCCGCGGCCAGCACGGCGAACGGTGCGCCGACGGTGCGACGGGCGGCGGTGACGGCGGCCTGGACGGGCGTGGCCCGCAGCGCCGAGGTGCCGGTGCGGCCGACCTCGGACAGTCGCGTCTCGAGCCACCCGATGGTCGCGGTGTGCGCGGTCTCCAGGCGGTCCAGGACGGGGATGATCTGGGTGTAGCCCAGGCTCTCGGCCAGGGTACGGGCGTAGCGGGCCCGCTCGCGCAGCTGGTGCTCCAGCGCGAGGTCGCCCAGCAGCGCGCCCTGCAGCGTCTGCACCTGGTTGACCTGCGTCTGCACAAACGCGCTGGCCTTGCCGAACGCCGTGCCGACCACGTCCGGCACGCCGCCGGCCTGGCGGATCGCGTCCGTGAGCAGCTGCTGGCGCTCGACGGACTTGCCGGCGTTGGCCTTGAGCTCCTCGGCGATGGAGGAGCTGGCCGCCTGCAGGCGGCGGACGTTGGCGATGACCTGCTCGGACGCGGTGAGGCGGAGCAGGTCCTGCAGCTCGGAGAGGAGCATGTCCTTGGTGACGGCCACGGGGGCCTCCTTCGGTGTCGACGGCTTCTGCCCGCTTCCTGCCCGAGTGCTAGCAGGTGCAAGCACCCGATCAAGTCTCTGTGAGGCGGGCCACACCGGGACTCGCAGTTAGCGTGGCCGGATGCGCTTCGGCTACTGGATGCCCGTGTTCGGCGGCTGGCTCCGCAACGTCCGCGACGAGGGGATGTCGACCGACTGGTCCTACGTCAAGGCGCTGGCGGTGGAGAGCGAGCAGGCCGGGTTCGACCTGTCGCTGATCGCCGAGCTGAACCTCAACGACATCAAGGGTCATCGCGCCCCGTCCCTCGACGCCTGGACCCTGGCGCCGGCCGTCGCGGCGGTCACGGAGCGGCTCGAGCTCATGCTCGCCGTCCGCCCGAACTACCACTCCCCTTCGCTCACGGCCAAGGCGCTGTCGACGCTGGACACCATCGCTCCCGGACGGATCAGCCTCAACGTCGTCAGCTCCTGGTGGAAGGACGAGGCCAGCCAGTACGGCGCGCCGTTCGACGTGCACGACGCTCGGTACGAGCGGACCGAGGAGTGGCTGACCGTGCTGTCGCGGCTGCTGACCGAGGAGGCCGTCACCCACCACGGGGCGCTGTACGACCTCGTGGGCTGCGTGATGGAGCCGAAGCCCTCGGTGCTGCCGACCGTCTACATGGGCGGCGAGTCCACCAAGGCCAAGGACGTCATCGGCCGGCACGGGGGGGCGTACGTGATGCACGGCGACGCGCCGGACGTCATCGCCGGCAAGATCGCCGACATGACCGCACGAGCGGAGAAGCCGTTCCAGTACGGCGTCAGCGGCTACGTCATCGTCCGGGACACCGAGGAGGAGGCGCAGGCCGAGCTCGCCCGCATCCTCGACGTGCAGAGCGACCCGGAGGCGTACGCCTCCTACCAGGACTTCGTCGCCGGCAGCCAGCTCGAGTCGCAGGTCTCGCTCGAGGAGTACTCCGTCTCGAACCGCGGCCTGCGGGCCGGGCTCGTCGGTACGCCGGCACAGGTCATCGCGCGGATCCGGGAGTACGAGGCCGCCGGAGTCGACCTGATGCTGCTGCAGTTCAGCCCGCAGCGCGAGGAGATGGCCCGCTTCGGCCGCTCCGTCATCGCCGCCTACTAGAGGCGGCTCGCCAGGACGGCCACACCCTCACCGGGCAGGTCCTCCAGCGCCGGCCGGCGGCCGACCAGGGCGAGCGCGAGGGACAGGCTCGGGCCGCGCACCTCCGCCCCGCTGCCGTGCTGCCAGTCCTGGTCGTCCGCTACCAGGTGCAGGCCGTTGCGCCGGCTCGGGGACAGGAAGCCTCCCCGGGCCGCAGGGCTCATGAGGAAGTCGAGCACCGGGCGGAGCCGGCTCGGGTCGGCCCCGTCGTCGTGCGGGTCCCCGAGCGGCCGGCGGATGTCGGCGCTGTGCAGCACCGCGTCGCTGAGCGGTGTCGAGGCCGAGCCCGGGCGGGGTGAAGGCGGAGCGTGCGTTCGCCTCCAGCACGTCCCGCAGCTCCCGCGGCGGCCGCGCCGCGAGCTCGCGCGCCGTCGCGTCCATGGCCGGGCCGATCCCGCCGTGCCGCACGAAGCGCAGCATCATCGCGGGCTTGCCCACCAGGAAGGGCGTCGTCAGGTGGGCCAGCACGTGGTGGACGGTCCAGCCCTCGCACAGGCTGGGGGTGCGCAGCCCACTGACGGCCGGCCGCGTGGCAAGCGGCGCGCTCAGCCGCCGATGGCCGACATCGGGCGGTCGGGCTGCACGAAGCCAGGCTCGCCGATCCCGTGGCCCTTCTTCTTGCCGGCCACCGCGACGCGCAGCCGGTCGGCCAGCTCCTCGTCGCACGCACCCGCGCGCAGCGGCGCACGCAGGTCGGACTCCTCACGGGCGAACAGGCAGTTGCGCACCTGGCCGTCGGCCGTCAGCCGCAGCCGGTCGCACGCCGAGCAGAACGGCCGGCTCACCGAGCCGACGACGCCGACCGTGGCCGGACCGCCGTCGACGTAGAACTCCTCCGCGGGGGCGCTGCCGCGGGACGGCACCGGGGTGAGGGTCCATCGCTCCCCCAGGCGGGCCAGGATCTCGTCGGCGTCCAGCATCGTGTCGCGGTTCCAGCCGTGCTGCGGGTCCAGCGGCATCTGCTCGATGAAGCGCAGCGCGTAGCCCTCGTCCAGCGCCCACTGCAGGAGGTCAGAGGCCTCGTCGTCGTTGACGCCGCGCATCAGCACGGCGTTCACCTTGACCGGCTCGAGCCCTGCGGCCTTGGCGGCAGCCAGACCAGCGAGCACGTCGTGCAGCCGGTCGCGGCGGGTCAGCGCGGTGAAGCGCTCGGGCATGAGGCTGTCCAGGCTGACGTTCACGCGGCGCAGGCCGGCGTCGCGCAGCGCCTGCGCCTGGCGGGCCAGGCCCAGGCCGTTGGTGGTCAGCGACAGCGCGACGTCCAGCGCGGCGAGGCGCTCGACCAGCCCCGGCAGGCCGGGGCGCAGCAGCGGCTCGCCACCGGTGAGGCGGACCGTGCGGACGCCCATCGCGGCGAGGATCCCGACCAGGCGCACCATCTCGTCGTCGGTCAGCAGCTCGGGCTTGGGCAGCCAGTCGAGCCCCTCGGCCGGCATGCAGTACGTGCACCGCAGGTTGCAGCGGTCGGTCAGCGACAGGCGGAGGTCGGTGTGCACCCGGCCGAAGCCGTCCACCAGCGGAGCCTGCATCTGCCGACTCTAGGCCCGGTGCCGCAGGATGGCGGGATGACGACGAGCCTCCCCCTCGCCGGCTGGTACGCCGACCCGTGGCAGCAGAGCCACCTGCGGTGGTGGGACGGCACAGCGTGGTCCGCCGCGACGCAGCCGCTCGCGCCGGTGCCGGTGGCCGAGCGCCTGCGGGTGCCGGCGCGCGTGCTCGGGCCGCGCAACCTGTCCGTGTTCGCCGTCTGCGGGCTGGTGGCGCTGGTCGTGGTGCTGCTGGAGGTCGGACCCGGTGCGTTCGGGCTGGCGGTGCTCGCAGCGCTGGTGCTGCTGCCGGTGTACGCGTGGGCGGCCCTGTCGCTGGACCGCTTCCACCCCGAGCCGACGTCCGCACTCGCGTACGCCTTCGTCGCCGGTGCGACGACGGTGGTGCTGGTCGCCCTCGTGCTCAACGGGGTCCTCGGCGCGGTCGTGCCTGGCGACGTCGCCGACGCCGCACTGGTCGCGCCCGTGGTCGAGGAGGGCGGCAAGGCCTCGGTGCTGCTGCTGCTCTACCGGCGCTTCCGGCACCAGATCGGCGGGCCGCTGGACGGCATCGTCTACGCCGCGATGGTCGGCCTCGGCTTCGCGACGGTGGAGAACGTCCTGTACTACGGGCGCGCGATCGCGGACGGCTCGCTGCCGGTCGTGTTCGTGCTGCGCGGGGTGCTCTCACCCTTCGCCCACCCGGTGTTCACCGCCTGCACGGGCATCGGCCTGGGTCTGCTGGCCGCCGGGCGCACCCGCGGCCGGCTGCTCGCGCCCGGGCTCGGCCTGCTCGGCGCGATCGCGCTGCACGGGCTGTGGAACGGCTCGACGTCGTTCGGCGGCGGCGGCTTCCTGCTCGTCTTCTTCGGCCTGATGGTGCCGGTGTTCTTCGGGCTGATCGTGCTGGCCCGGCGGGAGGCACGGCGGGAGAAGCGGACGGTCGCGCACCACCTGTGGCCGGAGGTGCAGGCCGGCGTGCTGGTCGAGGCGGACGTGGCCGCGCTGGCGGACGTCCGCGCGCGCAAGCGCCTGATGAAGGCTGCGCGCGCGCTGCACCCTGCCGCAGGTGCCGCGGCCCGCGCCCTGGCCGGCTCGGCGCTGGAGCTCGCGATGACGCGAGAACGCCTGCAGCGCGGGGCCTTCTCGCCGCGTTACGGGCCACCGGAGCAGGTGCTCGGCGAGCTCACCGACAAGGTGAGCAGGGCGCGCTGGTCGTTGCCGCCCGCGCCTCCCGCAGCGCCGTGGGCCGGGATCGCCGGCGGCCTGGGCGTGCCGCTCCCGGTCGCCTGGCCGCGCTAGCTGCCGCGCTGGACCCACTCGTCGTACGACGGGGCCTCGGCGCCGACCGTCGTCTCGTCGCCGTGCCCGGTCAGCACGCGCGTCTCCGGGGGCAGCGCGAACAAGCGCGTGCGGATCGAGTCGAGGATCGTCGGGTAGTCGCTGTAGCTGCGGCCGGTGGCGCCGGGCCCGCCCTGGAACAGCGTGTCGCCGGACAGCACGACGCCGAGGTCGGGCACCGAGAAGCAGACCGCACCGGGTGCGTGTCCCGGCGTGTGCAGGACGTGCACCTTCGCGCCGGCCACCTCGAGCACCTGGCCGTCGCGCAGCGCCCCGTCCGGCTCGTGCCGCGCGTGCGTCAGGTCCCACAGGACCCGGTCCTCCGGGTGCAGCAGCACCTGGGTGGAAAGCCGCTCGGCCAGCTCCGGCGCCGACCGCACGTGGTCGTCGTGCGCGTGCGTGCAGGCGATCGCGACCACCGTGCGGTCTCCGACCGCGGCGGCGATGGCGGCCGGGTCGTGCGGGGCGTCGAAGACCATGACCTCGTCGTCGTCTCCGAGCAGCCACACGTTGTTGTCGACGTCGAACGTCTGCCCGTCCAGGCTGAACGTCCCGCTGGTGACCAGGTGCTCGATCCGCGCCGTCATCAGAGGACGACCACGCTGCGGAGGACCTCGCCGCGCTCCATCCGGTGGAAGGCCTCCTCCACCTCGTCCAGCGCGATGCGCTCGCTCACGAAGGCGTCCAGCGCGAACCGTCCCTGCAGGAAGAGCTCGATGAGAAGCGGGAAGTCGCGGGTGGGCAGGCAGTCGCCGTACCAGGAGGACTTGAGCGCGCCGCCGTGGCCGAAGAACTCGATCAGCGGCATCTCGAGCCGCATCTGCGGGGTGGGCACCCCGACCAGCACGACCGTGCCGGCGAGGTCCCGCGCCTCGAAGGCCTGCTGGTAGGTCTCCGGCCGCCCGACCGCGTCGATGACGACGTCGGGGCCGAAGCCGCCGGTCAGCTCGCGCAGCGCCTGCACGACGTCGCCGCTGCCGGCGTTGACCGTGTGCGTGGCGCCGAAGCCCTTGGCCCACTCCAGCTTGCGGTCGTCGAGGTCGACGGCGATGACCTGCCGCGCCCCGGCGTAGACCGCGCCGGCGATCGCCGCGTCACCCACGCCGCCGCAGCCAAGGACCGCGACCGTGTCGCCCTTCTGGACGGGCGCGGTGTTGACGGCCGCTCCCCAGCCGGCCATCACGCCGCAGCCGAGCAGGCCCGCGGCGGCGGGGTCCGCCCGTTCGTCGACCTTGATGCAGGCGCCCTCGCCGACCAGCGTCTTCTCCGCGAAGGCGCCCAGGCCGAGCGCGGGGGTGAGCGGGGTGCCGTCCTCGAGCGTCATCGGCGAGCCCTGGTGGCGGCTGTCGAAGCACAGGTGCGGGCGGCCGCGCTCGCAGGCACGGCACTCGCCGCAGGGGGCGCGCCAGGCCAGCACCACCCGGTCACCGGGGGTCACCTTCGTGACGGCGCTCCCGACGGTCTCCACGCGTCCGGCGGCCTCGTGGCCGAGCAGGAAGGGGAAGTCGTCGTTGATGCCGCCCTCGCGGTAGTGCAGGTCGGTGTGGCAGACGCCGCACGTCTCCACCTCCACCACGACCTCGTGCGGTCCCGGGTCCGGGATCACGATGGTCTCGACCGTCACCGGAGCGCCCTTGCTCCGAGCGACGACTCCACGGACCTGCTGCGCCACGTCGGCTCCTTCGGTTGGTGAGCGAACGCTACTTCGGCCGTCGCACCTCTCGCAGGTTGCCGTCCAGCCGCCGCGTCCAGCCGCGACCGTCCAGGTGCTCCAGGAGAGGTACGGCGACCCGCCGGGTGGTGCCCAGCGCCTGGCGCGCGGCGGACAACGTGAACGGCTGGGGCAGCGCGGCCAGCACCCGCATCGCGCGCGCCGGGCCGTCCG
>JAOPWK010000041.1 GCA_025965735.1 Frankiales bacterium | reverse complement strand
GCAGCGAGTAGGCGAAGTCGAGCTCGAGCTCCTCCTCGAACTTCTCCCGCTGCTTCTGCGACATGATCGCGTACATCGTCTTCTGGATGAGCTGCGGCGTGAGTCGAGTGAACTCCTCGAGCTGCATCAGGCCTCCCGACTTCCTGACTGTCGGGTGGGCGTCGACGGTCAGGTGCAGGTCAGAGCAGCCCTGCTCGAGCACGTACAACAGCAGGTCCGAGAGGAACGCGCTGTTCTCACTGGTGTCCTCTGCGCCGACGCGGACGGCGCCGTCGGGGCCGGCGGCTGGGGCCGCGCCCTGAGCCGGCACGACCGGCGCTGCAGCGACCTGGGGAAGCGTCGGCGCGAGACCAGGCGAAGCGGCAGGAACCGCGGACGGCGCAAGCGGCGGCGGCATCTGCGGCGCCGGCGCGACGGCGGAAGCGGGAGCGGGAGTGAGCAAGGGCGCAGGCGCAGCCACGAGTGGCATCGGCGGTGCCACGGCTGCCGGCGGAGCGGCATGGGCTGCGGTGGGCGCCGCGAAGCTCATCGTGGGCGCCGCGAAGTCCATCGGTGCACCGCTCGGGAGCGGCGGGGCAGGCGTCCACGTCGGATCGAGTGGCGACGGCTCAGCGTGCTGAGAGGCCGGCGGGGTCACCGTCCCGAAGTAGCCGTCCATGCCCGAGGGGGCAGGCGTCTGCGCGTCCACGTGCAGTCCTTCCTCGGCACCGGGGTCCCGGTGCACTTCGTCAAGGGCAGGCATCGACCGTTCGGAGCAGTGCCTTGAGCGCCCGTCAGACCACGACGCGGAGGATCTCCTCCATGGAGGTGTGTCCGGCCTTGACCTTGGTCAGGCCGTCGTCGCGCAGCGTGATCATCCCCTGCTCGCGCGCCACCTTGCCTATCGCCATGGCCGAGGCATGCTCGACCGTCATCCGCTCGATCTCTTCGCTCACGGCCATCACCTCGTGCAGGGCCAGCCGGCCCTTGTAGCCCGTCTTCGAGCAGGCGCTGCAGCCGATGGGGCGGTAGATCGTCGGCAGTGGCTCGTCCTCTGACCAGGGAAAGCGCATCTCCACCAGCTGCTCTCGGGAGGGCTGGTAGGCCTCCTTGCACTTGCCGCAGAGCTTGCGTGCGAGGCGTTGGGCCAGTACGCAGTCGAGGGCCGATCCGACGAGGAACGGCTCGACGCCCATCTCGGTGAGCCGGACGATGGCCGACGGCGCATCGTTGGTGTGCAGCGTGGAGAGCACGAGGTGTCCGGTGAGGGCGGCCTCGATCGCGATGTGCGCCGTCTCCTGGTCGCGGATCTCGCCGAGGAGCACGATGTCGGGGTCCGAGCGCAGGATCGAGCGGAGCGCGGCCGCGAAGGTGAGACCGGCCTTGGCGTTGGTCTGGACCTGGTTGATGCCGGGGAGGCGGTACTCGACCGGGTCCTCGACCGTGATGACGTTGACCTCGGGCCGGCTGACGATGTTCAGCGTCGCGTACAGCGTCGTCGACTTGCCTGAGCCGGTCGGGCCGGTCACCAGGATCATCCCGTACGTCTTGACGAAGCTCTTGCTGTAGACGTCGTAGTTCTCCTGGCCGAAGCCGAGGTCGGACAGCTTCAGCATCGCGGTGCTGTTGTCCAGGATGCGCATGACGATCTTCTCGCCCCACACCGTGGGCAGGGTGGCCACCCGGAGGTCGATCTTCTTGCCGTTGGCGTTGACCGAGAGGCGGCCGTCCTGAGGGATGCGCCGCTCGGCGATGTTGATGTCGGCCATGATCTTCAGGCGGCTCGTCACGCCCGAAGTGATGGTCTTCGGCGAGCGCATCACCTCGTGGAGCACGCCGTCGATACGGAACCGGACCCGCAGGTCCTTCTCGGCCGGCTCGATGTGGATGTCCGAGGCGCGGTCCTGGATCGCCTGCGTGATCAGCAGGTTCACGAACTTGACGATCGGCGCGTCTTCGACGATCTCCTTGACGCTCGACAGGTCGTCGTCGTCGTCGTGGACGTCGATCGCCGAGGTCAGCTCGTCCATCTCGTCATCGCCGCGGTGGTAGCGATTGATCGCGGCCACGACGTCAGCCTTGGTCGCGACAACAGACTTGATCTCCATGCCGGTCATGGAGCGCATGTCGTCCACGGCGAAGACGTTGGCCGGGTCGGCCATCGCGACGAGGAGCTTGCCGTCCTCGTAGCCGATCGGGAGCGCGTTGTGCCGCCGGCACACGGGCGCAGGCACGCGCGAGACCGCCGAGCCGTCGACCGGGTAGTCGGACAGGTCGACGAACTTCAAGCCGATCTGCGTGGCCAGCGCCGCGACGAGCTGGCCCTCGGAGAGCATCCCCATGTCGACCAGGACCCGGCCGAGGCTGCGACCCAGGCGGCGCTGCTCGTCCACGGCCGTCGCGAGCTGCTCGCGGGTGACGTGCCCACCTTCGAGCAGGATGTCGCCGAGCTGCTTCACGTGGGGTCTCCTGGCGCCGTGGTCGTCACTTCGTCCTCGGACGAAGTGCGCCCCGGCTTGACCCGAACGGGTCAGTCGCGGCGCGTGAGCGACTGCGCGAGGTGCTCGAGCGCGAGCGACTGGCTCGACCCGGGCTCGAGCGTGGTGGAGGTGCCGTCCCGGAAGCCGAGCTGCACCCGCGGCGTCGAGGTCGCGTGTACCTCCGTCTGAGCCGGGAGCAGTTGCGCCAGTGCAGCCTGCAGCGAGGTGCGGGCGGAGCCGGCCGGCGGCGCCTGCCTCGGGACCTGAGAGCGACGGAGGAACGGCGCGGCGCCGGACGGCTCGTCGAGCGCGCGGAGATGTGCGGGGGGCGCCGCCGGCGGGCCCTCGACGCCTGGCGCAGCAGGCGCCTGAGCTGCAGTGCGGGCGGCCGGCTCTACCGGGGCCGGCAGGTCGAGCAGCGCGGCCATCGGAGCGGCGCCGAACTGGTCGACCACGGTCGCGGCCACCGGAGGCGAGTCGTCGACCCACACCTCGCCGGTCGCGATCAGATCGGCGACAGAAGACAGCAGGTCCGGATCGAAGGGGCTGACCAGCGGTGGCGGCGGCGCCGCTTCAGCGGGAGCGGCGGGCTCAGGAGCAGCGGGAGCCGCCGGCACCGGCATCGTGAGCGGGCCCGACGGGATGCTTGTGACGGCAGCGCCCAGTGCATGCCGACCACCTGCACCCTTCCGCCGGAACCACGCCATGCTCAGACCCCGGCGCCCGCAGGTGCGTCGATCTGGTCGACGACCGAGTAGAGCAGGGCCAGCAGCACCGACTTGACGCTCTCGCGGTCCGTGGCGTCGCAGGGCACGACCGGGACGTCGTCGCTCAGCTCCAGCAAGGAACGCACGCGGTCCTCGTCCGACGGCTCGATCCCGGCAGCGCGGTTCAGCGCAACGACGAACGGCACGCGCGCCATCTTGCGGAACGCCGCGAGGATGCCGACGGCCTCCTCGAGCGAGTCCTCGCGGGAGGAGTCCACAAGCAGGATGTAGCCGAGCATCCCCTCGCCGAGGATCTCCCACATGAAGTCGAAGCGGTCCTGGCCGGGTGTGCCGAACAGGTAGAGCACCAGGTCGCGGTCGATCGTGATGCGGCCGAAGTCCATCGCCACGGTCGTCTCCGCCTTGCGGGACCTGGTGTGGTCGCTGATGTCCTTCTCGGTCGACAGGACCGTGATCTCGCTGATGGTGCGGATGAGCGTCGTCTTGCCCGCCGAGAACGGTCCCGTCACCACGATCTTCACGGCCTGGCCGCCGTGCTTGCGGCGGCTCTTCCCGGTCGTCGTCATCACAGACCCCTCACACCGGCGATGAGCCTGAGCAGCAGGCTCTTGTTCACACTCGGGTCACGCTCGATCAGCGAGGCGACGGCCGGGTCGACCGAGGCGTCCGGCTGCAGCGCCGTGGCTCCCTGCACCGAGCCGTGGGCAGCAGTGTGGGCAGCAGTGTGGGCAGAGCCTCCACCGGCGGTGGCCGTACGGGTCGAAGGCGCGCCGGTGCCTGCGGACGCGCGGGCGTACGCCGGCGCCTCCTCGGCATGGTCGGGCTTGCGCGAGGGCGTGAACGGCTCGGGGCGCTCGGGGATGACGGGCGCAGCGGGTGCAGGGATCGAGGGTGCGGCGGCCTGAGCCGGTACGGCAGGAGGCTCGACGACGGGCTGCCCCTCGAGGGCCGCCAGCAGGCTCTGCCGCCGGACCAGCTGGTCGCCGCCGACGGGTCCGACCACCAGCAGGCCCCGGCTCACGAGCCCGGCGAGGGCGGAGACGGTCGCGTACTCACCGCGGCCGGACAGGTTCACCAGGTCGGCGACGGTGCGCTTGCCGTCCACCATCGCCAGCAGCGCCCACTCGTCGCGCGAAGCAGCCGGATCGGCGGCAGGCGCGGGATTCACCGTCACGACGGAGTCGGGAGCGGGGACCTGCTCGACCAGCTCGGCCCAGGCGGCCAGGCGGCGCTGGCCCTCGGCGACGACCTCGTCGACGGGCACGCTGGCACCGAGGTCGTCCGGGTCGGTCTCGTCCACCACGAAGGCGAACTCGCCGTCTGCCCAGCGCAGCAGGCTGAACACCGCGTCGGTGGCCTGCTCGGCCGCGACGGCCCTGACCTGCTCGACGTCCAGCCCGCCCTTCTCGGCGAGCAGCTGCGCGAGCGACAGCGCGCTGTCCCCCGCGAGCTCCTCGGCGGCGGCGGCCAGGGCCTGGTCGTCGACCAGGCCGCTGCCCAGCAGGCGGCGGCCGAGCTCCTGACGTGCCACGTCGGCGCGCGCGCCGGTGACGGCCCCTTCGCGCAGGTGGACCGCGCCGTGCGCGGTCTCCCGGCGCAGGTGCAGCGTCCCGGTCTTCTTCGTGAAGCTCAGCAGCTGGAAGATGTCCGGGAGGCTGAACGCGTCGAGCGTTCCCTCGAGTCTCACAACGGTCCCGTCGGTTCGGTGGTGGTGGCTCTAGGACCAGGTGGACGGCGGGAGCGTCGGCATGACGCTGCCGCTCGGCGCGTACGACGACCAGGTGCTCTCGCTCTGCGGCGTGTACGTGGGGACCGGCGCGGCGTAGACCGGCTCGGCCGGCACCGCCTCGGCGACCGGCTCGGGCTGGGTCGGCACGACCGGCGGCGCCGCGGGCGCCTCGTCCTCGGCGCGGAGCGCGTCGGCGACGGCGGCAGCAGTGCGGCGGACCTCGTACAGCATCATGCCGACCTTGGCGCCCTTGCTGGCGACGGCGACCAGGACGGCCTCGTCGTCGCAGGAGACCAGGAAGACGGTGCCGGAGTCGCCCTCGATGTAGACCTGCGAGAGCTCCCCGCGGCCGAGCCCCTGGGCCGCGCGCTCGCCGAGCGAGAGCAGCGCGGCGCTCATGGCGGCGACGCGGTCCTCGTCCATGGACGGTGGGAGGGCAGCGGCCATCGGCAGGCCGTCGAAGGAGACCACGGCCGCGGCCTCGAGTTCAGGCGTCTGCGCGAGCAGCGCGTGGATCGCCCGGTCGAGCCGCTCGGAACGGCTGCCCCCGAACGAGGAGGCGCTGTGCAGGTCACTCATGTCGGGGCTCCTTCGCGTGGCGGCCCTCACCGCCTGTAGGAGTCCCATCGGTCAGGCTTCGTCAGCCCTTGAGCCCTGGCAGCGCGTCCCGCATCGCATCTACGGGTGGTTTGAACCCCGTCATGAGGTGCACCTGCTCGGCGGCCTGATGCAGCAGCATCGCCGCCCCGCTGACCACCACTCCCCCGCACGCCGCGGCCAGCGCGGTCGGCCACGGGTCGTAGACGACGTCCAGCAGCGCGGGGACATCGCGGACGTACGGCGCGAAGCTGTCACCGGCGCCCGCCGGCAGCGTGCTGATGAGCAGGTCGTACGAGGCTGGCAAGGCCGAGGCGACGACGGGCTGCACGCCGAGGCGGTCGGCCGCGGCGAGCGTGTCGACCGGCTCGGAGCGCACCACCAGCGTCGGCGAGGTGCAGCCCAGGGACGCGAGAGCGGCCAGCGCGGAGCGGGCCGTCGCTCCCCCACCCAGCACGACCGCCCGCTCGACGGAGGTGACGCCGGCCTCGGCGAGCGCCGCGAGGATGCCGTGCACATCGGTGTTCTCGCCGTGCCGGCGGCCGTCGCTGAGCACGACGGTGTTGGCGGCCGCCACGTCGCGGGCCAGGTCGGAGACGCTGTCGAGCAGCGGGAGCACCGCCTGCTTGAGCGGCATCGTCAGCGACAGTCCCGCCCAGTCGGAGCGCAGCGACGACAGGAACGCCGGCAGCTCGTCCGGTCCGCAGTCGACGGCGTCGTACGTCCAGTCCAGGCCGAGCGCGGCGTACGCGGCGCGGTGGAGCGCCGGCGACAGCGAGTGCGCGATCGGCCGGCCGAGGACCGCCGCCCTCAAGAGCTGCCCCTCAGAAGACGCCCTCGGCGCGCGACTTGTCGCGCTGGCGCAGGAAGGCGTTGTAGTCGTTGGTGAAGAAGCTGCGGCCCTCCTTGGTCTCCAGCACGTAGTACAGGATGTCGCTGTCGTCCGGGTTCAGCGCGCCCATCAGCGTGGCCTCGCCCGGGGAGGCGATCGGCGTGGGCGGCAGGCCGGTCTGGCGACGGTTCTCGTACGGCGTGTCCTTGGCGAGGTCTGACTTCGTGAGCGGCTCACCGGCGTTCTTGCCCACGCCGAAGGCGACCGCGGCGTCGATGCCGAGCGGGATCCCCTGGTCGAGGCGGTTGTAGACGACGCGCGCGACCTTGCCGTACTCGTCGTCGAACTTGACCTCGCGCTCGATCAGGCTGGCGACGATCACGACGTCGTACGGGTCGAGGTCCAGGCGCGCGGCACCCTCCTCGAGCCCGACCGTGTCCGCAGCCTGCTCGAAGCGGTCGACCATCATCGTCAGCACCTGGGGGGCGGTGCTGCCCGGCTCGACCTCGTAGGTGGCCGGGAACAGAAAGCCCTCGAGACGGTTCTTGGCGTACGGCGGCAGGCCCAGCTTGCTGGGGTCCTTCGCGGCGGCTTGGTACTGCGCGAGCGGGATCTCGGTGGCCTTCGCCAGGATCTCCAGCGTCTGCTCGACGTTGCGGCCCTCCGGCACGGTGACCCGGCCGACCACCTTCGAAGCAGGGTCGAGCAGCAGCTCGAAGGCCGCAGCAGCGCTCATCTTCAGGCGCAGCTGGTAGAAGCCGGGCTGCAGGGCGGTGGCGCGCGGGTCGTTCGCGGCCACCTCGAAGAAGGCCTGCCGGCTGGCGACGACGCCCTCGGCCACGAGGGTGTCCGCGACGTCGCCCGCAGTGTCGCCCGACTGGATCTGGACGAGCGCCTCGCCGCTGCCCTCGCCGTCGAAGTCCGCCGCCGAGGAGCCGCGCAGCCTGTCGAGCACCTTCTCCCCGGCGAGGACCGCGCCGGCGACCAGGCCGGCGAGCAGGAGCAGCAGGAGCAGGACGGCGAGCACCTTGCCGCGGCCGCGCTTCCCCTTCCCCGGCCGGGGTCGCTCGTCGCGCAGGTCGAGGAGGTCGGTCACGGACCCCACCCTAACCGCGGGGACAGGTCGCGCTCACGCGACCTACCGCGTGTCGAGCACCCCCTGGAGCAGCGCCACAGCGGCGGCCTGGTCGACCAGCGACCGGCCCTTCCTGGCCGACTTGCCGGACGCGCGCAGCGCCGCAGCGGCCGCGACGGTGGTCAGCCTCTCGTCCACCAGCCGCACCTCCACCGGCGCCACCAGCGGGGTGAAGACGTCCACCCACTCGCGCGCCATGTCGGCGGAGGCACTGGAGGCGTGACCCGACATCGACGTCGGCAGCCCGACGACGACGAGCACCGCCTCCCGCTCCCGGACGAGCTCCGCCACCCGCCGGTGCCCAGGAGCGGCAACCGTCTCAACCGGCGACGCCAGGATCCGGTGCGGATCCGACGCCGCCACCCCCACGCGGACCGTCCCCACATCGACCGCCAGGACGACGCCGGGAGGAGCGCTCACGACCGGCAGGCTAGTGCGGGGTGACCTCTGCGTGGGAGCCACGACGGCTGAACGGGTCGTTCAGCACGTTCCACGTCCCTGGCCGCCCTAGGGTCGGTTCGTGACCCGGAGGGCGCACGGCGGGGCAGCCGTGGCACCCCGCTGCGCCCAGGAGCCGCCCGACCTCGTGGCGGCTGCGCGCCCGGAGAGGGCGTGGGTGGCAGGGCGGGCCCACGTGCCCGGCGCGATGGCGCTGGTGGTGCTCGCGCGTCTGGCCGGGCTGGGCGCACCGGTGCGGCCGGACGAGGCCGGCTACCTGGCGGTGGCTGCACAGGCGCACGGGGGCGGCCCCGAGCTCTACGGCGACCTGTGGCTGGACCGCCCGCCCCTGCTCGTGGCCATCTTCCGGCTCGGGGGCGTGCTCGGGGGCGTCACCGCCGTGCGCTTGCTGGCGCTGGTCGGGGTCGTCGTGCTCGTGCTGCCCGCCGCCGACGCCGGACGCACCCTCTCCGGCGGGCGCGGCGCGGCCTGGGCAGCCTGAGTGGCGGCGGCGCTGTCGGCCCGCTCGTCGGGTTCCGCAGCGCTTGGCTCCAGGTCATCGCCATCGGCGACACCGGCCCCCCGGCGGGCCGCGCGGCGGTCCTGCTTGTCGTGGCCGTCGTCAGCCAGCGGGGCCGGGCCGCTGCTCGCCCGGCGTGCGGCGCTGGCTGACGGCGCTGCTCGTGGGCTACAGCGCGCTCATGGGCCTGGCGCTGGTCTACGGCGCCGAGCACTACGTCTTCGACGTCCTGATGGGCTGGGCCTACGCGTGGGGCGCCTGGGCGATCAGCGCACGCGGGTTGCCGAGGCGCGCGCGCCCCGAGGCCTGAAGCGGAAGGTCGACGACGAGGGACCGTGGGGAGGCGAGCGCCCGACCTGCAGCCTCAGGCTCCGCCGGTAGCGACGCGCCCCACGTAGTGCTCGGCCCGAACCAGCGCGTCAGGGATGCCGGCCGAGTTGGACCCACCACCCTGGGCGACGTCGTCCTTGCCCCCGCCCTTGCCGTCGACGGCCACTGCCGCCTCGCGCAGCACGAGGTTCGCGGACATCCCACGCGCGCGACCGGCCTCGTTGACCGCCGCCACCAGCGTCACCCGCTCACCGCCGGCCGCCACCAGCACGACCGCCGCACCGGGGAGCCGGCCACGGACGTCCAGCGCGAGCTGGCGCACCAGGTCACCCGGTGTCCCCACAGGCGCCTCGATGCCGCAGAAGGACACGCCGTAGACGTCGCGCGCCTCGGCGGCGAACGACGCAGCCTGGGTCAGCACGGCAGAAGCGCGCAGCCCGGCCAGCTCCTTCTCCACCTCACGCAGCCGCGCGACCGTGGCCTCCACCCGAGCGGGCACCTCCGCAGAGGGCACCTTGAACGACGACGCCAGCTGGGCGAGCAGCACGTGCTCCCGCGCCAGGTAGGCGTACGCGTCCAGCCCGACGAGCCCCTCGACCCGCCGCACACCGGAGCCGATGGAGGCCTCCGACAGCAGCTTGACCATGCCGAGCTGACCGGAGCGGGCGGCGTGGGTGCCGCCGCAGAGCTCGCGCGCGTAGTCGCCGACCTCCACGACCCGCACCTCGTCGCCGTACTTCTCCCCGAACAGGGCCATCGCGCCCAGGCGGCGCGCCTCGGCCTGCGACGTGACGAAGGCGCGGACCTCGAGGTCGGCCAGCGCGATCTCGTTGATCTCCTGCTCCACGTCGGCCAGCACCGAGGCGGGCACGGCCGCCGGCGAGGCGAAGTCGAAGCGGAAGCGGCCGGGGTTGTTCTCGGAGCCGGCCTGCGTGGCCTGCTCCCCCAGCGCCGCGCGGAACGCCGTGTGCACCAGGTGCGTCGCGGTGTGCGCGCGCGAGATGGCGCGGCGCCGCTCGACGTCCACCTCGGCGATCAGGGAGGCGCCGACGGTCACCTCGCCACTGAGGACCCGCGCCTTGTGGACGGTCAGGCCGCCGATGGCGTTCTGGACGTCCTCGACGAGCAGCTCGCTGCCGTCACCCAGCACCAGCCGTCCGGCGTCGGCCTTCTGGCCGCCGGCCTCGGCGTAGAAGGGCGAGCGGTCGAGCACGACCTCCACGACCGAGCCCGCGCCGGCGGAGGCAGAAGGCGCGCCGTCCACCAGCAGCCCCCGCAGCACCGCCTCCGACGACACCTCCGCGTACCCGGTGAACTCGGTGGAGCCCGCCGACGACAGCAGGTCCCGGTAGGCCGTGAGGTCGGCGCCGCCGGACTTCCGAGCCTTGGCGTCGGCCTTGGCGCGGGAGCGCTGCTCGGCCATCAGCGACCGGAAGCCCTCCTCGTCCACCGACAGCCCCTGCTCTGCGGCCATCTCCAGGGTGAGGTCGATCGGGAAGCCGTAGGTGTCGTGCAGCGAGAACGCGGTGGACCCCGACACCACGCCGCCGGCAGCCCGAGCAGAAGGCACCGCGGACTCGAAGACGGTCGCGCCCTTCGTCAGCGTCTCGAGGAACGAGCCCTCTTCGCCGACTGCCACGGCCGTGATGCGCGCCGCGTCCTCGACCAGCGAGGGGTACTGCGGACCCATCGCGCCGATGGACGCCTCGACGAGGGACGACAGCACCGGCTCGGAAGCCCCCAGCAGGCGCATCGACCGCACGGTGCGGCGCAGGATCCGGCGCAGCACGTAGTCGCGCGCCTCGTTCCCCGGCCGCACGCCGTCACCGATCAGCATGACGGCGGTGCGCGCGTGGTCCGCCACGACCCGCAGGCGGACGTCAGCAGCGGGGTCGGACCCGTACGAGACACCGGTCAGAGCAGCAGCCCGGTCGAGGATGGCCCGCGAGGTGTCGATCTCGTACAGGTTGTCGACGCCCTGCAGGACCGTCGCGACGCGCTCGAGGCCCATGCCGGTGTCGATGTTCTGCGCGGGCAGCGGCCCGGCGATGTCGAAGTCGACCTTCGTGCGCACGGTCGACAGCTGGTACTGCATGAAGACGAGGTTCCAGACCTCGAGGTAGCGGTCCTCGTCGGCGATCGGCCCGCCCTCGCGGCCGTACTCCGACCCGCGGTCGTAGTAGATCTCGCTGCACGGGCCGCCCGGCCCGGGAACGCCCATGTGCCAGTAGTTGTCGGCCTTGTCCCGCCGCTGGATGCGCGACTCGGGGACGTACCGCTTCCAGAGCTCGAAGGCTTCGTCGTCGTCGAGGTAGACGGTCGTCCAGAGCCGGTCCTCCGGCAGGCCGTAGCCCTCGGAGGAGGTCAGCAGCGACCACGCGAGGTCGATGGCGCCTTCCTTGAAGTAGTCGCCGAAGGAGAAGTTGCCGGCCATCTGGAAGAACGAGCCGTGCCGGGTGGTCTTGCCGACCTCCTCGATGTCGAGGGTGCGCACGCACTTCTGCACGCTGGTGGCGCGGGCGTACGGCGGCGGGACCTCGCCCAGGAAGTACGGCTTGAACGGCACCATCCCGGCGTTGACCAGCAGCAGCGTCGGGTCGTCGGCGATGAGCGAGGCGGACGGAACGACCGTGTGGCCGTTGCCCTCGAAGTGGGACAGGAACCGGGACCGGATCTCCGCGCTCGAGAGCGGATTCATCGGACAGCCTTAACGAACATCGGGCTCCATGCCGCCGGTGTGGCCGGGGTCGACGTAGTCGACGACGTCGTGGCTGCCGTCCAGGCCCAGCGTCGTGCGCAGCTCTGCCTCCCGCTCGGCCATGGCGATCTTCAGCTCGGCGGTGAACTCGCGCAGCGCGTCACCGAGCCCGGCGATGGAGCCGGACAGCGAGCTCTGCACGCCGGCAGGCGTGAACTTCTTGGCTGCCTGGGTGGCGCGGTGCACGACGAGGATCCCGGCTGCGGCGCCGAAGGCGATGTAGACGAGGCGGCGGGTCATCGACGGCCCTTCTTCAGCTCGTCACGGACGCGCTTGTTGACGTCCTTCTCGTGCCGCTTGGTCGCCACCGAGCGGACGCCGTACGAGAAGGCGGCCACCTTGATGATCGGACTGCCCAGCGTGGCGGCGAACAGGGACGTCAGCGCGCTGACGTTGCCGGTCATCGACTGGACGTTCGCGGTGATCGCGTCGACGCGGACCAGCTCCTGGTTGACGTGCGTGACGGAGGTGGTGACCTCGCCGAGCAGCGGCATGGTCTTGTCGCTGATGCCGGCGACGAGCTTGCTGGTCTCGTCGACCGTACGCGCGAGCTTCAGGACCACGTAGCAGAGCGCGAGCATCAGGAGGGCGAACCCGATGGCGGCGATGAGGGCCGCGAGCTGACCGATGCTGATCATCCAGGGACGTCCTTCTGCTTGAGCTCGTCTGGCGTGGGCTTGGGCGGGTTGCACCTGGGACGGAAGCCGTCCGCGGCGTCCTCCGGGACGACGCCGCGGTCGCCGCGCAGCACCTCGCGCAGCCCCGCGAGCCGTTGGGAGACGACGCGCTCGACCCCGAGGCCGCGGGGCGAGTAGTACTCCCGCCCCACGACCGGGTCGGGCGCGTACTGCTGCGCCACGACCCCTCCCGGGAAGTCGTGAGGGTACCGATAGCCCCCAACACCGATCTTCCTGGCACCCGCGTAGTGGCTGTCGCGCAGGTGCTGAGGGACGGTGCCGGTACGACCGGCGCGCACGTCGGCGAGCGCCGAGTCGACGGCGGCGATCACCGCGTTGCTCTTGGGCGCGAGCGTCAGGTGGATCGTCGCCTGCGCGAGGTTGATGCGGGCCTCGGGCATGCCGATCAGCTCGAGCGCCTGCGCGGCGGCCACCGCGACCTGCAGCGCCGACGGGTCTGCCATCCCGATGTCCTCGCTGGCGTGCACGACCAGCCGCCGCGCGATGAACCGCGGGTCCTCCCCCGCCTCGAACATCCGCGCCAGGTAGTGCATCGCGGCGTCCACGTCGGACCCGCGGATCGACTTGATGAAGCCGCTGATCACGTCGTAGTGCTGGTCGCCGTCGCGGTCGTAGCGCACCGCAGCGCGGTCGACGGCCTGCTCCAGCAGCTCCAGCGTCACGTGGTCAGCGGCCCCGGCAGCCGCCTCCAGGGCAGTGAGCGAGCGGCGGGCGTCGCCGCCGGCCAGCCGGACGAGGTGGTCCAGTGCGTCGTCGTCGACCGTCACCTCGCCCTTCAGCCCCCGCTCCGAGGCGAGTGCCCGGGTGACCACGGCCCGTACGTCCTCGTCCGACAGCGGCTCGAGCGTCAGCAGCAGCGAGCGGGACAGCAGCGGGGAGATCACGCTGAAGAACGGGTTCTCGGTGGTGGCGGCCACGAGGGTGACCCAGCGGTTCTCGACGCTGGGCAGCAGGGCGTCCTGCTGGGTCTTGCTGAAGCGGTGGACCTCGTCCACGAACAGCACGGTCTGCGCGCCGGTCTCCCCGAGCGCCCGCTTGGCCTCCTCGACCACCTGCCGGACGTCCTTCACCCCGGCGGTAACGGCGGACAGCTCGCGGAAGCGCCGCTGGGTCGACCGGGCGATGAGCATCGCCAGGGTCGTCTTGCCGGTGCCGGGCGGCCCCCAGAGGACCACCGACAGCGGCGCGTCGCCCTCGATCAGCCGCCGCAGCGGGGCGCCCGGCCCGAGCAGGTGCTGCTGGCCGACCACCTCGTCGATCGTCCTCGGCCGCATCCGGACCGCGAGCGGAGCCACCCGGTCGGCCGCGTCCTGCTCGGCGGCGTCGAACAGGCTCTCCACGAGAGCGACCCTAGCTAGATGCGCGGCGCCGCGAGGTTCAGCGAGCCGTTGCCGCCCCGCCACTCGGGCGTCTGCGGGCCGTGCGGCCGCTGGTTGCGGGTGTACGTCTTGGCGCGCGGCCCGGCGTACTGCAGCGCCTCGTTGACGCTGACGCCGCCGTCGCCGTCCGCGTCGGCCTTCTTGTCGCGCAGGCCCTCGGCGAACAGCATCCCGGTCCACACGCTGTAGCCGGTCTTGGTGTCCTCGTAGGACTTCTCCGTCACGTGCGAGCTGGCCGTGAACAGGTGGCGCGAGCTGGACAGCCCCTCGTCGAAGCCGCCCGCCTCGCACCCGCTGATGCTCGTCCACGCCGTCCCGCGCACCGCCTTGAGCACCCGCGACACCTCGGTGTCCTGGATGTAGGCGTTGTCCACCGGCCAGAGGAACTCGTGGCCGTTCTTCTGCTTCACGTGACCGGAGTAGTGGAAGAAGCTGAACGTCTTGCTGCTGCTGTTCTTCTGCAGCCAGCTGATGCCGTCCGCAACGGCCCGGCCGGTGGCCTGGTCGTCGGTGAGGATCCGGATCCGGTCGCTGCGCCAGCCGTGGCGCAGCAGCACGTCGCGGACGAGCCGGGCGTCGGCAGCACCGGCGCGGGTGTCCTTGACGTTGCCGCGGTAGTTCGTGACGCCGACGACCAGGGCCCAGCGGTCCGCGGGGGCGGCCGTCGGCGGAGCGGGCTTGGGCTTCGGCGGCGGCGGGGGCGGCGGCTTGGGCTTCGGTGTCGGGCTCGGGTTGACGATCGGGAGGTACGGCAGCGGGTCGGCCGCCGGCGCCGATCCGGAGGGGCCGGCCGCCCCGGCGGGAAGTCCGGCGACCACGGCCGCCCCGCTCAGCAGCGCCACCAGCAGTCCCACGCACCTGCGGCGCACGCCGCCCCCTCTCGTCGCAGGAGTACTTCGCCGGAGCAGCCCCGGGTCCTGCCTGGACGTGTGCCCGTCGCGGCTAGC
>JAOPWK010000028.1 GCA_025965735.1 Frankiales bacterium | reverse complement strand
GGATGAGCTTCTTCTGCACCGAGCGGTAGGCCGCGGACAGCTCCTTCTCCCGGCCCTCGAACTGGCCGGAGAGGGCGCCCTTCATGGCGTCCTTGAGCTCGTCGATGCGGGCCGCGCGCTCGGCCGTGCCGGCGAGCTGCAGCGCCGCGGTCAGGTCGGTCTCGACCTGCGACTCGACGGCGGAGTAGGCGTCGTCCTGGTAGTCGAGGAAGAACGGGAACTCCTCGACCGGCTTGGCGGCCTTGGACGCCAGCTCGGACTGGGCCGCGCACAGCTGCGCGATGAACGCCTTGGAGGCCTCGAGGCCCTCGGCCACGACCTCCTCGGTCGGCATCTTGCCGCCGCCGGCGATGATCTCGACGGCCTCCTTGGTGGCCTCCGCCTCGACCATCATGATCGCGACGTCGCCGTCGTCGAGCAGGCGACCGGCGACGATCATGTCGAACGTCGCGCCCTCGAGCTCCTCGGTCGTCGGGAAGGCGATCCACTGACCGGCGACGCAGGCGACGCGGGTGGCGCCGACCGGGCCGGTGAACGGCAGGCCGGACAGCAGCACCGAGCAGGCGGCCGAGTTGATGGCCAGCACGTCGTACAGGTGGTCCGGGTCGAGCGACAGGACCGTCGAGACGATCTGGACCTCGTTGCGCAGGCCCTTCTTGAACGACGGGCGCAGCGGCCGGTCGGTCAGGCGGCAGGTGAGGATCGCGTCCTCGGACGGGCGGCCCTCGCGGCGGAAGAACGAGCCGGGGATCTTGCCCGCGGCGTACATCCGCTCCTCGACGTCCACCGTCAGGGGGAAGAAGTCGAGGTTGTCCTTGGGGCGCTTGCTGGCGGTGCACGCGGTGAGGATCATCGTGTCGCCGAGGTAGATCGTCACCGCGCCGGCGGCCTGCTGCGCGAGGCGGCCGGTCTCCAGGCGGATCGTGCGGGTGGCCCCGCCGGGGTTGGTGATGACGGCGTCGACGAACTCGCTGCCGTAGATGTTGCTCTCGCCCGTCATGGGCACTCCTCTTCACTGCGGGCCGGTCCCGAACAGGACGCGGTGCTCAGTGGAGGAGGTCGGAGCGAGCTTCGACGTCCACTCCCGAGGACCGTGCCCGGCTGGCGGGTACCGGCTCGTGGGGCGTCGCAGGACGGATTGCCCTACGACGAAGGGGAGCACCTCGTGGAGGCACTCCCCTGTGGAACGTCTAGCGGCGCAGACCGAGGCGCTCGATGAGCGCGCGGTAGCGCGAGATGTCGGTCTTCTCGAGGTACTTCAGCAGCCGGCGACGGCGGCCGACGAGCGCGAGCAGGCCACGACGGGTGTGGTGGTCGTGCTTGTGCTGCTTGAGGTGCTCGGTCAGGTCCGCGATGCGCTTGCTCAGCATGGCGACCTGGACCTCCGGCGAACCGGTGTCGTTGGGCACCGTGCCGTACTCGGCCATGATCGACTGCTTCTGATCCGTGGTCAGTGCCACAGTTCCTCCGGTACCCAGGTGTGCGCTCGGGGTCTTCGGCACCCGGGCAGTGAGACACACCGCCAGTCAGTGCTGGCGTGGGATCAAGCCTAGCAGCGCCGTCGGCCGGCCCCCCTCCCCGTGATCCACAGAAGCATGGGTCCCGTAGGACGCCGGATCGGCTGCTGACGGGACCAGAGCTTCTGTGGATCACGGCCCTGCGCGGCGGTCGCGCCCCGGCGGCTCGTCCACAGCTCGACCGTCCGGGGTTCCGTTCGCGGCGAGGTGCCCCCGCACTGACGTCATGCCGAAGAAGCACCTGGCTGCCGCCGAGCAGCTCGCCACAGACGGGGTCCTCACTCGGGGCGCGCTCCGAGCCGCCCAGCTCAACCAGCACCTCGGCGCACGCGCCGCCCGTGAGGGGCGCGCCCTGCGCCTCGCGCCTTCGACGTACCTGCTCGCGCGCTCACCGACGGACCGCCAGCTCGTCGCCGCTGCGCGGGAGCACGCCGGCGCGGACGCCGTCGTGACCGGGCTGGTGGCCTGCCGGCTGATCGGGCTGGTGGACGCGCCGGACGACGGCCGCGTGGAGGTGCTCGTGCCGCCGAGCCGGCGCCGGGTCAGCACGCCGTACGTCCGCGTGCAGCCGACGACGCGTGCCCCGTGCACCTGGACGCTCGACGGCGTAGCCGTCGCCG
Source organism: Frankiales bacterium (assembly GCA_025965735.1). Classification (GTDB taxonomy): domain Bacteria; phylum Actinomycetota; class Actinomycetes; order Mycobacteriales; family SCTD01; genus SCTD01. The sequence goes on along the minus strand of JAOPWK010000028.1, from coordinate 7,615 downwards.
AGGCGCACCGGGCGGTCGTCGACGCGGCGCTGCGGCTGCGTTGGCTGCAGGACGTCCGCGCCCTGGTGCTCGGCGCCGTTGCAAGCCGGTGGTGCCGCGTCGGGGACCTGCGGACGGAGCTCGAGGCACGGGCCCGCAACGGGACGGCGCTGTGCCGACGGGCAGTGCTCGACGCGGAGGCCGGTGCATGGTCGGCGCCGGAGGCCGAGGTCGCCGAGGTGGCAGCCGGCGCGCGGCGGGACGGGCGCCTGCCGCCGTTCGTCCTGAACCCGACCTTGCTGCTCGGTGGGGAGGTGGTGGGGCAGCCGGACGGGTGGTTCCCCGGCCTGGGGCTCGGCTGGGAGGTCGACAGCCGCCGACACCACGCGGCCGACGACGCCTTCGACGCGACGCTGGGCCGGCACGACCGCTTCGCCGGGTTCGGCCTCCAGCTGCTGCACGTGACCCCGAAGCGGGCGCGCCTGCTCGGCAGCGGCTACGGCGACGTGCTCGTCGAGGCCGTGGCGGCGCGTCGTCGAGCACGACAGCCCGAGCCGCCGGACCTCGTGGTCAGGCCGCACGACGCGGTGGTGCGAGAGCTACGCCTCCCTCCCGGCTTGATCAACAGAAGCTCTGGTCCCGTCAGGGCGTTCGCATGGCGCTGAGGAGACCGATCCTTCTGTGGATCACCGAGAGGGGGGCCAGCACGAGGTCGGGTCAGCCGGCGAGCGGGCTCGCGGCGCCGTCGAACAGGTAGTCCAGGTAGCGCAGCAGCTCGCTCGGGTCGAACGGCTTGGCCAGGAAGTAGTCCACGCCGCCGCTCCACGCCTGCCAGGCCTGGTGGTCGTCGGCGGCCGCGGTGAGCATGACCACCGGCAGGCTCGGGCCGGCCTCGGCAGCGCGGATGCGGGAGAGCACCGCGTGGCCGTCCATGCCCGGCATCATCACGTCCAGGACGACGCAGTCGGGCCGCTCCCCCTCGATGCGGCGCAGCGCCGCGAAGCCGTCCTCGGCGACGGCGACGTCGTACCCCTCGACCTCGAGCACGTCACGGACGAGGCTGCGGACGGACGAGTCGTCGTCCACGACCAGGATCTTGCGCATGAGGTCTCCTCCTCTGTCCCCCTTGAGATCGGCCGGGCGGAGCAGCGGACGTTCACCCCTGCGGGTGACCATCCAGGAGTTCGCGGGCGCGCTGCACGTCCTCGCCCATCTGCGCCACCAGCGGCTCGACGCCGTCGAAGCGCAGCGTGTCGCGCAGCCGTGCGGCGAAGGACAGCCCGACGTGCTCGCCGTAGAGGTCCAGGCCGGGCTCGGCGTCCAGGACGTAGGCCTCGACGCGCCGCTCGCGCCCGGCGAAGGTCGGGTTCGTGCCGATGCTGATGGCCGCCGGCAGCGCCTCGCCGCGGCTGCGCAGGAGCCGCCCTGCGTAGACGCCGTCGGCCGGGACCGCGCTCCACGAAAGCGGCTCGAGGTTGGCGGTCGGGTAGCCGAGGTCGCGGCCGCGCTGGTCGCCGCGCACGACGACGCCGTCGATCCGGTGGTCCCGGCCGAGCGCTGCCGCCGCGCCCTCCACGTCCCCCGCGTCGACGCAGGAGCGGACGTACGTCGAGGACCAGGTGGTGTCCTCGGTCCCCTGCAGCGGGACGCCCTCGACGCTGAAGCCGAAGCGCTTGCCCGACGCAGCCAGCGCGGCGACGTCGCCGGTGGCCTTCTGGCCGTACCGGAAGTTCTCGCCCACGATCACGACGCGGGCGTGCAGGCGCTCGACCAGCACGGCGTGCACGAACTCGTCCGGCGCCAGCCGGCTGAACTCCAGCGTGAACGGCAGCACGCACATCACGTCGACGCCGAGTGCCTCGAGCAGCTGCGCCTTGACGTGCTGACCGGTCAGCATCGGCGGGTGGCTTCCTGGCCGGACGACCTCGCTCGGGTGCGGGTCGAAGGTCAGCACCACCGCGGGGACGCCCAGCGCCCGGGCCCTCTCGACCGCCGCGCCGATGATCCGCTGGTGGCCGCGGTGGACGCCGTCGAAGACGCCGATCGTGACGACGCACCTGCCCCACCCGGACGGTGCGCTCTCCACCCCGCGCCAGCGCTCCACGGCCCCAGACTGCCACGCGCGGCACGGGGGTAGAGCCGCAGCGTGATCACCGCCTTCCCTGACGGCTTCCTGTCCGAGGACGTGCTGCGCGAGTACGTCGACCTGCTGGTCCGGCTCGTCGAGGCGGCGGGAGCGCTCATCATCTTCGTGGGGGCCGTCGTCGCGACGGTGCGCTTCGTGGAGGCGGCTGCGCGCAAGAAGACCGAGCGGCGCTTCACCCGCATCCGCCTGGGGCTCGGCCGCTACCTCGCGCTGGGCCTGGAGTTCCAGCTGGCCAGCGACATCCTCAGCACGGCCATCGCGCCGACCTTCGAGGAGATCGGCAAGCTGGCGGCCATCGCGGCGATCCGCACGGCACTGAACTACTTCCTCAGCAAGGAGATCGCGGAGGAGCGCGAGGAGGTCGATCGGGACCGGGCCGACCAGCAGTGACGGACCTGCTGGCCATCGCCTGCCTCGCGCTCGCTGCTGTGAGCGCGTTCGCTGTCCTCGGCGGCGCGCGCGACCTGCGCCTCGGCGGCCGGGTGCTGCTCGACCTGCTGCTCGCCGCCGGCCTGGTGCACCTGACCGGCGCGCCGGACTGGCGCGACGTGGCCGTGGTCGGCGTCCTGGTGCTGGCGCGGGTGGTCGCCCGCTAGGCGGGAGCGAAGACCACCGTGGGGCGCGCGACGCCGTCGCGGTCCTCCAGCAGCGCGATGCAGCGGCCGTCCGCGGCGAAGGCGCCGAGCGTGCCCGGCCTCTCGCTCGCGACGAGCTTCTTGCCGTACGACAGGGCGGTCGCCTCGTCCTCGGTCAGCTCGCGGCGCGGGAACGCGGCATCCACCGCGGCGTCGAGCGGCACGACGCCGAGCTCCTCCGCGGCCTGCTCGAGGGTGCGGGCGACGTCCAGCCCGAACGGCCCGACGCGGGTGCGGCGCAGCGCCGTGAGGTGCCCCCCGACGCCGAGCGCGGCGCCGACGTCGCGAGCCAGGGCGCGGACGTACGTGCCGGAGGTGCAGTCGACGGTCACGTCCAGGTCATCGCCACGTCGCTCTCGCACATCGAAGCGGCTGACCGTGACGCTGCGCGCCTTGAGCTCGACGACCTCCCCCGCGCGGACGCGGGCGTAGGAGCGCACCCCGTCGACCTTGACGGCGGAGACCGACGACGGGACCTGCTGCAGGTCACCGGTCAGCGCCGCCATCGCCTGCGCGAGCGCCTCGTCGGTGACGCCGGACGCGTCGCGCACCTCGACGACCTCGCCCTCTGCGTCGTCGGTGACGGTGGTCGCGCCGAGGCGGATCGTGGCGTCGTAGGTCTTGTCGGTCAGCGCGAGGTGGCCGAGCAGCCGGGTGGCGCGGCCGATGCCGAGCACCAGCACGCCGGTGGCCATCGGGTCGAGCGTGCCGGCGTGGCCGACCTTGCGCGTCTGGGCCAGCCGGCGGACGCGGCCGACGACGTCGTGCGAGGTCCAGCCGCCCGGCTTGTCGACGACGAGCAGGCCGTCCGGCGCGGTCACGTCGGCAGGTGCGGTGCGGCGGCCAGCGCCTCGCGCAGCTGCGCCAGCACCTGCTCGGGGGCGCCGTCGGCGCTGAACCCGGCGGCGAAGCGGTGCCCGCCGCCGCCGAGGCCGGTGCAGACGGCGCCGACGTCGACGGCGCCCTTGCTGCGGGTGCTGACCTTCCAGCCGCCGTCGAGCGGGTCGCCCTTCAGAACGACGGCGACCTCGGCCTCCTGCGCCGTGCGCAGCACGTCGATGACGCCCTCGACGTCCGCGAGCCCCAGGCCCGAGCTCCGCATGGCGGACGCCTCGACGACCGTCCACACCAGGCCGAGCCCGCCGACGGCGGCCGGATCGAGCTCCGCGGCCGCGCAGGCGTCGCCGAGCAGCCGCACGTAGTCGAACGGCGCGGTGTCGTAGATGGCGCGGCTGATGAGGTCGTGCCGGATCCCGGTGGCCAGCAGTCGCGCCGCCAGCTCGTGCACCGAGGGCGTGGTGGCGGAGTACTTGAAGGAGCCGGTGTCGGTGACCAGCCCGGTGTACAGCGGGGCCGCGATCTCCTGCGTCAGGGCGACACCGAGCCGGTCCACCAGCTCGGCCACGAGCACCGCCGTCGCAGCCGCCCCGGTGTCGACGAGGTTCAGGCCTCCGTACCGCGTGCTGCTCGCATGGTGGTCGACCACGATGCAGCACTCGGCGGTGCTGATCCGGTCGGCCAGCGTGCCCAGCCGGTCGGGGCTGCCGGTGTCGAAGGTGACGAACAGCGGCGGCGAGGCCGGGAAGTCGCCGGGCGGGACGAGCAGGTCGACGGCCGGCAGGAAGGAGTACGACTCCGGCACCGCGAACGGCTCGCCGCCCCAGGAGGCGACGACCTGCTTGCCGAGCGAGCGCAGGGCGGCGCCCATCGCCAGCATCGAGCCGAGGGCGTCGCCGTCCGGCCCGACGTGGCAGGCCAGCGCGACGCGATCGGCGGTGCGCAGGGCACCGACGACCGCGTCCCACTCGGCGTCGCTGGGTGAGCTCACCCCTGGTCGGACGACGGCTCGTCGTCGTCCTCGTGCATGCGGGGCGCCTTGTACGGGTCGGCCTCACCGGCGGGCTTCGCGCTCTCGGCGATCGCGTGCACGCGCGCGTCCTCCGCGCGGGCCTGCGCGAGCAGGTCCTCGATCTTGCCGGCCGTCTCCGGCACGACGTCGGCGATGAACTGCAGCGACGGCGTGTACCGGACCCCGGTCTGCTGCCCGACGGTCTTGCGCAGCACGCCCTTGGCCGACTCGAGCGCCATGGCGCTGCTCTGCCGCTCCTCGTCGGTGCCGTAGACCGTGTAGTAGAGCGTGGCCTCGCGCAGGTCCGGCGTGACCTTGGCGTCGGTGATGGTGACCATCCCGAGCCGCGGGTCCTTGACCTGGGTCTCGAGGGTCATCGAGACCACCTCGCGGATGCGTACGGCGAGCTTGCGCGCGCGGGCGACGTCGACCATCAGTCCTCTTCTCCGAACAGCTGCTGGTGGGCCGAGAGCACCTCGACCTCAGGTCGGGCCGCGACGAGCCGCTCGCAGCCGTCCAGCACGTTGCGCACGTGCTGGGCGTCTGCCGCGACCACCGCCACCCCGATCAGCGCCCGCCGGTGCAGGTCCAGGTGACCTGCCTCCGCCGCGCTGACCTCGAACTTCCTCTTGAGCTCACTGACGATCGGCCGCACCACCGACCGCTTCTCCTTCAACGAGTGCACGTCCCCAAGCAGCACATCCAGAGCCAGAGCCCCCGTGAACACCTCTGGCCCTCCAGTGCCTGGGATCGACGAGGTCAGCGACAGCGAGATCGGCGACCCCTGGACGCGGGTGGTGCGTGAGACCTGCGGCGGAGCCGGAGGCCGGCAGCAAGTGCGTGGGGGCGTAGAAGCGGCGACGAAGGAGCCGCCAGCCCCCAGCACTTGGTGCCGGCCGTAGGCGGCCTACGTCCGCGGGATCTCGCGCATCTCCCACGTCTCGATGATGTCGCCGGTCTTGATGTCGTTGAACTTCCCGAGGCCGATACCGCACTCGTACCCTTCGCGGACCTCCGTCGCGTCGTCCTTGAAGCGGCGGAGCGACTCGACCGACAGGTCGTCCTTGATGACGACGCTGTCGCGGAGCAGGCGGGCCTTGGTGTTGCGGCGGATGAGGCCGGTGCGCACGATCGAGCCGGCGATGTTGCCGATCTTCGGGACGCGGAACACCTCGCGCACCTCGGCGCTGCCGAGCTGCACCTCCTCGTACTCCGGCTTGAGCATGCCCTTCAGGGCAGCCTCGACGTCCTCGATGGCCGCGTAGATGACCGAGTAGTAGCGGACGTCGACCTTCTCGCGGTCGGCCAGGTCGCGGGCGTTGCCCTCGGCGCGGACGTTGAAGCCGAGGATGACCGCGTCGGAGGCGGACGCCAGCGTGACGTCGTTCTCGGTGATGGCGCCGACGCCGCGGTGGATGATCCGCAGCGACACCTCGTGATCGATCTCGATCTTGAGCAGCGCGTCCTCGACGGCCTCGACGGACCCGCTGACGTCGCCCTTGAGGATGAGGTTGAGCTGGGTGTTCTCCCCCTCCTTGAGGCGGTCGAACAGCGACTCCAGCGTCGGGCGCCCACGGCTCTGCGCGAGGGCGGCGTTGCGCTCGCGCGCAGCCCGCTGCTCGGCGATCTGCCGGGCGACGCGGTCCTCGCCGACGACGAGGAAGTTGTCGCCGGCGCCGGGGACGCTGGTGAAGCCGAGCACCTGGACCGGCTGGCCCGGGCTGGCCTCGGCGACGTTCTCGCCGCGCTCGTTGAGCATGGCGCGGACGCGGCCGAAGGCATCGCCGGCCACGATCGAGTCGCCGACGCGCAGCGTGCCGCGCTGGACGAGGACCGTCGCAACCGGGCCGCGGCCCTTGTCGAGGCGCGCCTCGATGGCGACGCCCTGCGCCGGGACGCTGGCGTCCTCGAGCAGCTCGAGAGCCGCGTCGGTCGTCAGCAGGATCGCGTCGAGAAGCTCCTCGAGGCCGGTGCCGGACAGCGCGGAGACGTCCACGAACATCGTGGTGCCGCCGTACTCCTCGGCCACCAGGCCGTACTCGGTGAGCTGGCCGCGGACCTTCGCGGGGTCCGCGCCCTCCTTGTCGATCTTGTTGACGGCGACCACGATCGGGACCTCGGCGGCCTGCGCGTGGTTGAGCGCCTCGATCGTCTGCGGCTTGACGCCGTCGTCAGCAGCCACGACGAGCACGGCGATGTCGGTGACCTTGGCACCGCGGGCGCGCATGGCGGTGAACGCCTCGTGGCCCGGGGTGTCGATGAAGGTCAGCTCGCGCACGCCGCCCTCCACCGGGTGGTGCACCTGGTAGGCGCCGATGTGCTGCGTGATGCCGCCGGCCTCGCCCTTGACGACGTCGGTCGAGCGGATCGCGTCCAGCAGGCGCGTCTTGCCGTGGTCGACGTGACCCATGATCGTGACGACCGGCGGGCGGGAGACCAGGTCGGCCTCCTCGTCGTAGTCGCCGCCGAAGGTGAGGTCGAAGCGGTCCAGCAGGGCCGCGTCCTCCTCCTCAGGGCTGACGATCGTGACGTCGTAGCCGAGGTGCGTGCCGAGCAGCAGCAGCGTCTCGTCGGTGCACGACTGCGTCGCCGTCACCATCTCGCCGAGCTCGGTGAAGACCACCTGCACGAGCGAGCCAGGGTTGGCGTTGATCTTGTCGGCGAAGTCCGCCAGGGACGCACCGCGGGTCAGGCGCACGGCCTCGCCGTTGCCGCGGGCGACACCGCCGCCCGCCGTCGGCGCGGCCAGGTTGTCGAACTCCTGACGACGCTGCTTCTTGCTCTTGCGCCCACGGGTCGGACGGCCACCGGGGCCGCGACCGAACGCACCGGGCGTGGGGCCACCGCGACCGGCGCCACCGCGCGGGCCACCGGGACGGCCGCCGAAGCCACCGCCGCCGGGACGGCCGGCGAAGCCGCCGCCACCAGCACCACCGGGACCGCCACCAGGACGACCTGCGCCACCGGGACCGCCGGGACCACCGGGACGGGCACCGGGCATGCCGG
>JAOPWK010000326.1 GCA_025965735.1 Frankiales bacterium | reverse complement strand
GACCGACCCCGCGCCGCCCGAGCCGGCGCTGCCGCGCCCCGGCCGCGACCCGCTGCGGGGCCTGCCGCTGTGGCGGCTGATCGATGTGCGCGACGGTGTCGACGCCGCGCCGTTCGAGGCGGCGCTGCAGGCGGCCGGCCTGCTCGATGCCCAGGTCCTCTCCGACGGCTCCCTGCTGGCCGCGGACACCCTGGACACGGTGCTCCTGCCGACCTCGCCGGTCGCCGGACCGACGCTGGCCGACGCGCTGATTCCCGACGTCCCGGTCGGCAGCCCGGTGACGGCGCAAGCTGTCGCGGGCGTGCTCGCGACTATCGCGCTGCTCGACCGGGTCGACGGCGCCGACGGCCCGCCCGCTCTCGGCCGGGACGGATCGTGGCGGCTCGGTCCGCTGCGGGGCCGTGCGGACAAGCCGATCGCGCAGTACGTCGGCAGTGCGGCCCGGATCGCCGAACGGGCCCGCCGGCTGGCAGCGGTCGAGGCGGAGCAGGCGGCGGCGACCGCCCAACGGGAGTCGGCGGCCGGAGCCGAGCAGGCAGCCGCAGACGAGCGGACGGCGCTGCTCGGCTGGCTCGACCGGCTGCCTGCCTCGGACGCGCTGCGCGCCGCGTGGGTGCGGCGTGACGAGCGGTCGGCGGCCCGCGACCGCGCGCAGGCCGAGGCAACGGCGAGCAGCGAGCGACTGACCGCGGCCACCGCAGAGCTGGCCCGGTCCGTCGAGGCTCTCGAGCGGCTGTGCGCCGAGCACGACCTGCCGGCCGACCGCGACGCGCTCGAGGCACGGGGCACCGCGCTGACCGATCTCGACGTCCGGCTCGAGGCCCTGCGCGCCGAAGCCACCCGGCTGCTCATCGCCGCCCGTCGGCTCGAGGAAGACGGCGAGGCCGCCGAGCGCGACGCCGATGAGGCCAAGCGTGCCGACGCCGAGGCCGACACCGCCGAGCGTGATGCCCGCGACGCCGTCCAGGAGAGTCAGGCGCTGCTCGACACCCTCGGCGTCGAGGTCAAGCAGATGCAGGCCGACCTCGACGCCGCGCAGCGAGCCCAGCGGCAGGCGAGAAGTGAGCGGCAGCGGGCCGACCAGCAGGTGCTCGAGCTCACCGGTCGTCGCGGTGAGGCGCGGTCCAGGGTCGCGGCCGCGCAGCAGCGACTGGCCGAGGCGCTGCCCGAGCTCACCGAGCAGGCGGGTCGTGTTGCTGCCCTACGCAGCGTCCCGGGCCTGCTCGACGCGGCCCTCGCCCGGCCGCTGCAGGACTTCGACCACGCCGGACTCGACGCGCTGCCGACTCTGCCGCTTCCGCGGGCCGCCGTGCAGCTGCTGACGGCCTGGAGCGAGCCGACTTCCGATCGGACCGCCGACGCCAACGACGTGCACGCCGAGGTGCGGTCGCTGGCTGCCGGGCCGGCCGCGGACGCCGAGCCGCGGGTCGTGCCGGTGGGGGAGGCGGTGGCCGTGATGGCGCGCGACCCGGCGGGGGCGGAGCAGCCGCTGGCGCTGGCCGCCGTACGTCTTGCCCACGAGGCGGCACGCGAACGTGAGCTGCTCACCGACCGGGAGCGCACGTTGTTCGAGGAGCACCTGCTTGGCGAGCTCGGCGACAAGCTGCGCGCGAGGCGGGTCGAGGCGAGTGGCCTGGTCAAGGGGATGAACGACCTGCTCGCCGACGTGAAGACCTCCCAGGGCATCCGGGTGCGGCTGGACTGGTCCCTGCGCGAGGACGCTGGCAGGGACGTGCAGGATGCGGTCGCTCTGCTCGACCGGGCGCACGGCTCGCTGACGCCGGAGGAGCGGACCCGGCTGCGCGACCTGCTGAACGCGCTGATCGCGGTGCAGCGCGAGGCCGACCCGGAGCGCGGCTACACCGAGCACCTCCAGCGGGCGCTGGACTACCGCCGCTGGTCGGCGTTCGCGGTGAAGCTTCACCGGCCGGGCACGACGGCCTGGACGACGCTGACCAGGCGTACGCCGCTGTCACAGGGCGAGCAGAAGGTCGTCTGCTACCTACCGCTGTTCGCCGCAGCCGCAGCGCATTTCACGTCGGTGGCCGGCGCCGCGCCGTATGCGCCCCGGCTGATCCTGCTCGACGACGCCTTCCCGAAGATCGACGTGCGCACCCACCCGCTGCTGTTCGGGCTGCTCGTCGACCTCGACCTGGACTTCGTGCTGACCAGCGAGCGGCTGTGGGGCGACCACCCGACCGTTCCGTCGCTGGCGATCTACGAGGCGCTGCGGGCGCCGGGGGAGCGCGGCATCGCGCAGTACCGCTACACCTGGGACGGGCACGCGCTCGTCGGTGAAGGATGACGCTGCCCGACTGGCTCGCCGACCCGGCGCTGCTCCCGGTGTGGCGCCGGCTGAGGGCTCCGCTGGAGCGCGGAGCGCGTACGACGCGCCTCACCGGGCTCGACCGTGCCACCGGCCATGCGCTGTCCGGTGTCCTCGGCCGGCCGCTGGTCGGTGACGTGCCGCTCGTGCTCGCGGACGTGTCAGCGCTGCTGGAGAGCCGCGCCGGGCTGACGCTCGAGCAGGTGGTCGTCGCGGCCACCGGGCCGCTGCGGGACCGCGCCGCCGAGCAGGCTCTGCGCGCCGCGCCGCTGGAGGTCCTGGCAGCTGCGGACCCGGTGTGGGCGCAGGACGTACGACGCAGCGGCCTGCTGACTCGCCTGCCCGACGCCGAGGCCGTGGCGCGGCACGCGGTGGCGGTGCGCGCCCTGCTGCCGGCCTCGCCGGCGCGGCTGCGCACCGAGCTCGCCGGGGCCGTGACCGGTGATGCCCACGCCCTCGACGAGGGGAGAGCGCTGGCGGCCGTGGTGCTGCGCGGCCTGGCCGGCGGCGCTGTCCCGGCGACGGCCGCGCAGCGGCGGGAGCTGTGGGAGCAGTCCGGCGTCCTGGCTGACACGGTGTCGACCAGCGTCCTGGCGCTCGGCCTGCGGCCGGTGGCTTCTGGGGCGCGCGAGCAGGCGTTGCGGGACGCTGCGGATCGCGGGGACCCGGTGCACCTGACGCCGTGGGACCTGCGCCGGGTCGACCTGGCGCTGGGCAGCGGGCGCGTGCTGGTGGTGGAGAACCCGTCAGTGCTCGAGTCGTTCGCCGTGAGGCACGGCGGACGTTTCGCTGTCGTCTGCACGGCGGGCTGGCCGGCGGCGGTCGCACTTGACCTGCTCGACCGACTCGGCGTGCGGCTCAGCTATCACGGTGACTTCGATTGGCGCGGGGTGGAGATCTGCAGCTGGCTCACGGCGCGTCGAGGCGTGGAGCCGTGGCGGATGACAGGGGCTGACTACCTAACTGCGACTGGGGGTGGGCCGCTTACGGGTCGTGAGGCGGCGACGCCGTGGGATCCGACTTTGGCGGACGCCATGCGCGAGCGTGGTGTTGCCGTCCACGAGGAGCAGGTGGTC
>JAOPWK010000314.1 GCA_025965735.1 Frankiales bacterium | reverse complement strand
GTCGCCGCCCCGCACGCCTCGACCAGCCCGCGGCGGGCCAGCGAGAGCAGCGTGGAGGCGGGCAGCCGGGAGGCGGCGGCCGCCGGCACGGTCGGCGCAGCAGTGGAAGTCGTCATCAGGTCCTCCTCAGTCCAGGACCCGGGCGAGCGACCAGCCGCCCGTGGACCAGTGGAAGCACAGGTCGTAGACGCCGGTGCCGGCCGAGCTCCCGGCGCCGGCCTCGACCCGGAACCAGTCCTGCTCGCCGTCGTCGATGGACGCCGGCGCCACGGCGGCGCCCACATCGGGGGCCGGCTCGCCCCAGGCGCGCTGCGCCCACTTGGGCGAGGACGGGATGGGGGCGGTGTCCAGCGGGGCGAGCGGGTCGACCTGCCCGTCCCCGGAGGAGACGGCCTGGACGGCGGCGCTGCGCCACCAGCCGCCGGACTCGGTCCAGCGCGCCAGCACCTCGCGCACGACGTACAGCCGGCCGCGCCACAGGAACTGGGCCGGCTCGTCGTCGCGGCGCGCGACCTCGACGACGTCGGTGTGCAGACGGGACACGCGCGCTCCTCCTCCCAGGCCGTACGGGCAGCGGGTGCTGCCCGCGGGGTGCCGGGGGAAGGCGGCGTCGGGTGGGCCGGTCCGGGCGACGCGCTTCCCCACGCGCCGCCCGGGCCGGTGGTCCCGTCCGGCGGCGTGGGAGGGTCGAGGCTCCTGCACCGCCGGACGGGAGTCCGCCCGTCGACGGGTCCGCGAGGCCCCGCCGAAGATCGTTCGAACGCCTGTTCGAACAACAGGAACAGTAGACCCTGCCTCCGACAGGACCGTCAACCGTCGATGTGGGGTCGAGGTCTGCTGTGGACGCTGACCTCGTACGGCATCCTGCGGGCATGACCCAGCCGCGGACCCACCGCCTCGACAGCACCGTCGCCCTCGTCACCGGCGCCAGCTCCGGGATCGGCGAGGCCACCGCCCTCGCGCTGGCCGAGCACGGGGCGGCCGTCGCCGTCGCCGCCCGCCGCAGAGACCGGCTCGAGGCGCTGGTCGAGCAGATCGAGAGCGCCGGCGGCAGGGCGCTGGTGCTCGAGGCCGATGTCACCGACCAGGCGCAGGCCGAGCGCGCCGTCGCCGAGACGGTGGAGCGGCTCGGCCGGCTGGACACGCTCGTGAACAACGCCGGCGTGATGCTGCTCGGACCGGTGGAGGGCGCGCCGGTCGAGGAGTGGCAGCGGATGGTCGACCTGAACCTGATGGGCCTCCTGTACTGCACGCACGCCGCCCTCCCCCACCTGCTGAAGGCCGCGCAGGACGGCCCGCGCCAGGTCGCCGACGTGGTCAACATCAGCTCCGTCGCCGGCCGCGTCGCCCGTCAGGGCAGCGGCGTCTACAACCTCACGAAGTTCGGCGTCGGGGCGTTCAGCGAGTCGCTGCGCCAGGAGGTCACGCAGCGGCACGTCCGTGTTTCGCTCGTCGAGCCGGGTGCGGTCTCCACCGAGCTGGCCGGCCACAACCGGCCGGAGGTGCTGGAGAGCATCAAGAAGCGCTTCGCCGACATGGAGCGGCTGGAGTCCGAGGACATCGCCGACGCGATCGCGTACGTCGTGACGCGTCCGCGGCGGATGGCCGTGAACGAGATCCTCATCCGGCCGACGGAGCAGCAGCCGTGAGCGGAGGATGCGGGCTGGTGCCCCGCGACGCAGGAGCGGGTGCGCCGACCGCTTCCGGAGCGAACACGGAGGTGTCACGGTGAGCAGCCTGAGGAGCCGGGTCCGCTGGGGCGTGCAGCACGGCGTCGTCGGGCTCGCGATCCGGCGTGCGGCCCGGCACGGCGACCTGCAGGCCCGCTTCGTCATCGACCCGCAGCACCGCGCCGACCCCTACCCGCTGTACGAGCAGGTCCGGGCGCGCGGGTCGCTCGTCCCCGGACGGCTCGGCCACCTCACCGTCGACCACGGCGTGGTCACCGAGGTGCTGCGCAGCGATGACTTCCGCGCCGGGCCGGACGAGGACGCGATGCCCAAGGTCCTCGGCGCCGTCATGCGCTGGGCACGCGACCCGCAGGCGCTCGGCCCCATCGACCCGCCGTCGCTGCTGGTCGTCGAGCCGCCGGACCACACCAAGTACCGCCGCCTGGTCTCGCGCGTCTTCACCGCTCGCGCGGTCGAGGCGCTGCGCGGGCGCGTGCAGGTGATCGCCGACGAGCTGCTCGACCGGCTCGAGGGCCAGCCGCGCGCCGAGCTGGTGGAGGCGTACTGCAGCCAGCTCCCCGTCACCGTCATCACGGAGATCCTCGGCGTGCGGCCGGAGGACCGCGAGAAGGTGCTCGGCTTCGGCCGCGACGGCGCGCCCAGCCTGGACGTCGGCCTCACCTGGCAGGAGTTCAGGAAGGTCGACGACGCCGTACGAGGGTTCCAGGGCTGGCTCGGCGGCCACCTGGACCGGCTGCGCAGCGAGCCCGGCGACGACCTGCTCAGCCAGCTCGTACGGCTCGAGGACGAGGGGCAGCGCCTCGACGACACCGAGCTGCGGGCGGTGGCCGGCCTCGTGCTGGCGGCCGGCTTCGAGACCACGGTCAACCTGCTCGGCAGCGGCATCGTCCTGCTGCTCGAGCACCCCGACGAGCTGGCCCGGCTGCGCGAGGACCCGTCCCTGTGGGCGAACGCCGTCGACGAGGTGCTCCGCTACGAGTCGCCGGTGCAGCTGACCGCGCGGTTCGCCGTACGCGACACCGAGCTCGCCGGACGGCGGGTGTCCCGCGGCGGCCTGGTCGTCACGATGCTCGGCGGCGCCAACCGCGATCCGCACGTCTTCCCGGACCCGTCGCGGTTCGACGTCGGCCGGGCGAACTCGCGTGACCACCTGTCCTTCTCGGGCGGACGGCACTTCTGCCTGGGCGCGGCGCTCGCCCGCCTCGAGGGCGAGGTCGGGCTGCGCACGCTGTTCGACCGCTTCCCCGACCTGTCGCTGGCGCCCGGGGGGAGGCGGACCCGCACGAGGGTGCTGCGGGGCTGGGAGCACCTGCCGGTCAGCACCGGTCGCGTCGCCGTCGGTTGACTCCTAGGGTCGGCGGATGACCTCCCTCGCCGACAAGGCCACCACCCTGCTCGCCCTGCACACCGCGCCGGAGATCCTCGTGCTGGCCAACGTGTGGGACGTCGTCTCCGCGCAGGTCGTCGCGGCGGCGCCCGGGGTCAGGGCGCTGGCCACCGCCAGCCACTCCATCGCCTCCACCTTCGGCTACGAGGACGGCGAGAACATCCCGCTCGAGCTGCACCTCGACATGGTCAGCCGCATCGCCCGAGCCGTGGACGTACCGGTGACGATGGACTTCGAGGCCGGGTACGGCGACGCAGGCTCCACGGCTGCCCGCGCCATCGAGGCGGGCGTCGTCGGGGCCAACCTCGAGGACCAGATGAAGCCGCTGGACGAGGCCGTCGCCGCGGTGGAGGCGGTGCTCGCCGCCGGACGCAGCGCCGGCATCGACTTCGTGCTGAACGCCCGCACGGACGCCTTCGTGCGCGCCGGCGCGGACGCCGACCGCGGCGAGGTGCTGCAGGAGGCGCTGCGCCGTGGCCGCGCCTACCTCGAGGCCGGCGCCCCCGTCGTGTTCGTCCCAGGCGTCGTCGCCCGCGACGAGATCGCCACGCTGGCAGACGGTCTCGGCCCGAACCGCCTCACCGTCATCAGCGTCCCCGGGAAGTCGCTGCCGGCACGCGAGCTGCAGGAGCTCGGCGTCGCCCGGGTGTCGACGGGGCCGTTCACGCAGCGCGTGGCGCTGACCGCGCTGCAGGACGCCGCCGCCGAGATCGTCGCCGGGGGCGTGCTCCCCGAGGGCACCCGCGCGCTCAACTAGAGCAGCTTCACCCAGCGGGACCACTCCGGCTGCGACGTGTAGCCGGCAGCTGCCCACAGCGCGTGCGCCCCGCCGTTGTCGTCGAGCACCATCGCGTCCACCCGCCGTCCGCCGAGCACGCGGAAGCGCTCCTCGGCCGCCGCCAGCAGTGCCCGTGCGACGCCCTGCCGCCGAGCCGAGGGGAGCACGGCGAGCCGGTAGAGGTGGCAGCGCCAGCCGTCGAAGCCGGCGACCACGGTGCCGACGAGCTGCTGGCAGTCGTGCGCGAGCAGCACCGCGGCGGGGTCGCGGTCCAGCAGCCGCTGCACGCCGTCGAGGTCGTCGCTGACGCTGGCGCCGTGCGCCGCTTGAGACCAGAAGTCGAGCAGCGCGGCGGCTTCGTGCGGTCGCGCTGCCCGTACGGCTACCAGTGGACGCCCGGCAGCAGCCGCACCATGGCGGCCGCCCCGCGCGACAGCGCCTCGGGCGCGGCCTCGGTCGGCTTGCGGTCGGTCCCGCCGGCGGCGATGGAGTCCGGGAACACGTGGTACGCCGTGTGCAGCAGGGCGTCCACGAGCTTCGGCGCCAGGGCGTGCGCCACCGCGCCGGTGGTGCCGAGCTTGGTCCCGATGTGCTTGGGCTGCTCCTCGAGCGCCCGCACGACCATGTCGGCCGCCTGCTGCGGCGACAGCGTCGGGAAGGCGTCGTAGATCTTCGTCGGCGCGATCATCGGGGTGCGCACGAGCGGCATGTGGATCGTCGTGAAGCTGACGCCGTCGGTGACCAGCTCGCTCGACACGACCCGGCTGAAGGCGTCCAGCGCCGCCTTGCTGGCGACGTAGGCGGAGAAGCGCGGGGGGCCGGTCTGCACGCCGATGCTGCTGATGTTCACGACGTGGCCGAAACGTCGCTCGGTCATGTGCGGCAGCAGCGCGAGCACCAGGCGCACCGGCCCGTAGTAGTTGAGCTGCATCGTGCGCTCGAAGTCGTGGAACCGGTCGTAGGACAGCTTGATCGAGCGGCGGATCGACCGACCGGCGTTGTTGACCAGCATGTCCACCGCGTCGTGGTCGTTGAGCATCTGCTTGACGCAGGCGTCGATCGACTCGGCGTCGGTCAGGTCGACGGAGTAGACGTCGGCCTGACCGCCGGCGGCCACGATCTCGTCGCGCACCGCCTCCAGCTCGGCAACGCGGCGGGCGAGCAGCAGCGGGATGCCGCCCTTGCGCGCCACGGCCAGCGCCACCTCGCGCCCGATGCCGGACGAGGCACCGGTGACCGCCACCGTGCGGCCGGCGAGCATCCCGCCGGGGGTGCGGCGACGGGCCTTGAGCGGGTCGAGGTGCTGCGACCAGTGCTCCCACAGGACCCCGGCGTACGTCGAGAGCTCCGGCGGCGCAGCCACTCCCAGCTCGTGCAGCACGCGGCGGGTCTGCTGCGCGGAGAAGGTCGTGGGGAAGGTCAGGTGCGGCACGACCTCCGGCGGGATGCCCAGCCGCGCGAGGAACAGGTCGCGGGCGGCCATGACGCCCGGCAGCCGCCCGAGGAGCGACATCCCGAGCGCGACCGGCGCGAAGACCGCCTTGGGCAGGCCGAGCACGACCTTCGGCGCACCCGCCGCCTCCGCGAGGGCGTTGTAGACGTCGAGCAGCGGCTGCGGCCGCGGGTGCACCAGGTGGAACGCCTGGCCGTCCAGGTCGGGCGCGTGGATCAGCGCGTCCATCGCGTCCACGACGTAGTCGACGGGCACGAGGTTGGTCGCCCCGAGGTCGGGACCGACGAGCGGGAGGTGCGCGACCCCGGGCAGGTCCCCGACGCCGGCCAGCGCCTTCATCAGGTAGTACGGGCCGTCGATCTTGTCGATGTCGCCCGTGCGCGAGTCGCCGACCACGACGGCGGGCCGGTACACCCGCCACGGCACCGTCGCCTCCTGCCGCACCAGGCGCTCCGCCTCGTACTTCGTCGCGTGGTACGGCGAGGGCAGCTCCTGCCCGGCGTCGAACATGTCCTCGGTGAAGGTGCCGGGGAACTCCCCCGCGACGGCGACCGAGCTCACGTGGTGCAGGCACCCGGTGCCGAGGGCGTTGGCCAGCTCGACGACCCGACGCGTGCCCTCGACGTTGACCTGCCGGTTGCTCTCGTCGTCGGCGGTCATGTCGTAGAGGGCGGCCAGGTGCACGACGTGCGCGACGCCCTGCAGCCGCTTGCGGTCAGCCGCCCTGAGCCCCAGCCCCTCCACCGACAGGTCGCCCACGACGGGGCGCACGCGGTCGCCGCCCTCGAGCCGCTGCGCGGCGGCCTGCAGCCGGCTCAGCGAGCCCTTCCGGACCAGCACGGACACCTTCGCGTCCGGCCGACGCAGCAGCCGCTCGAGCAGGTGGCGGCCGAGGAAGCCCGTGCCGCCGGTGACCAGGTACGTCGTCATGCGCGCAGGATCGCAGAGATCCCGCTGCGGCGGGAGGGCGTCAGTCGCCGAGGAGGTCGTCAGGGTGGTCGTGCGGCTCCTGCACCGCGCCGACCGCGTCCTCACGTCCGGGCATGGCGATCCGGTAGAGGCAGACGTCGCAGTTCATCCGCAGGTCACCCCGCACGGCCTCGTCCAGGCGCAGGAGCACCAGATCGGCCAGCGCGTCCGTCACGCCGAGCGGGGCGGACACGACCACGTCCAGTCCCTCGACGCCCTGCGCCTGCCGTTCCGCGAGCCGAGGCAGGAAGCCGGGACCGAGGAAGTACCGCGCGATCGACGCGCGCGCGGATCCCTGCGCCCGCAGGCGTTCCAGCGCCTCGGCCACGGTCGGCCCCGCCGTGGAGGCGAAGGCGATGTCTACGCTCGGCCACGGCCGGCCCTCGTAGAGCAGCCGGGCGGTGGCGGCGACCTGCGCGTTGGCGTCCGGATCCAGAGCGCCGCCGGCCACCAGCACCACCGGGTCCTCCTCCCGCGCGCCGGCCTCCGCGAGCCGCTGGGCCAGGACCTCGACGAGCGTCGGGTGCGGGCCGAGCGGCCGGCCGTAGCGGATCCGGACGCCGGGGTGCGCCAGCCGGCCGGCCTGCACGGACGCGGCGACGTCGGTCTTGCTGTGCGAGGCGGGGGTGAGCAGCAGCGGCAGCACGACGACGTCCGTCGCCCCCTGCCCCACCAGCGCTTCCAGCGCGCGACGGACCGAGGGCGACGCGTTGTCGACGTACGCCGCCTGCACCTGCAGTCCCGGGCGGAGCGCCGCCGCCCGGGCCAGGAGCGCCTGGACGCCCTCCTGCGAAGCCGGGTCCTTGGAGCCGTGGGCGACGCCGAGCAGGACGGTCATGCGTGCCGCTCCGCGACGACCTCGCCGACGACGACGACGGCCGGGGCCCGCACGTCCGCCGTGTCGGCGGCCGCGTCGGCGAGCGTCGTCACGATGGTGCGCTGCGTCGGGAGCGAGGCGTCCTGCACGACGGCGACGGGTGTGGAGGGGTCTCGTCCGCCGGCGACCAGCGCGTCGCACACCGCGGGCAGCCTGCCGACCGCCATGAGGAGGACCAGCGTGCCGCCGAGCCGGGCGAGCGCGTCCCAGTCGACGGTCGAGCCGGGATCGCCCGGCGGCAGGTGGGCGGTCACCACGGACACCGTCTGCGTCACACCGCGAGCGGTGACGGGGATGCCGGCGAGGGTCGGTCCGGCGAGCGCGCTGCTGATCCCGGGCACAACCTCGAAGGCGACGCCGGCGTCGGCGCACGCGGCGACCTCCTCGATGCCGCGGGCGAAGACGTGCACGTCCCCGCCCTTGAGGCGCACCACCCGCTTGCCGTCCTGCGCCCGGGCCACGAGCAGGGCCTCGATGTCGCGCTGGTCCCACGAGGGGCCGCCCGGCGTCTTGCCGACCTCGACCACCTCGACGCCTTCGGGCAGCTCGACCTGGGGTGCCAACCGGTCGCGCACGACGACGTCGGCGCCGGCGAGCAGTCGGCGCGCGCGGACGGTCAGCAGCCCCGGGTCACCCGGGCCGCCGCCGACGACGGCCACCGACCCGGTACCTGGGCGGGAGCGGCGCAGCGGCAGGTCGCCGGTCTCCAGCGCCAGAGCCAGCGCGTCCCGCAGGCCGACGGCGCGCCGCGGGTCACGGCCGGCCGTCACCGACACGACGACGTCGTCGACACGGGCGACGGCCGGCACCCAGGCCGGCGACAGCGAGGCGTCGTCGGCCCGTACGCACCAGACCTTCCGCTGCTCGCAGGCCGCCGCGACGGCGTCGTCGACGACCCCGGTGCAGGCCAGCACCAGCCAGGCGCCGTCCACGTCGCTGTCCCGGAAGGCACGCCGCTGCAGGGGGACGTCGGGGAACCCGTCCACCACCTCGGGGGCGACCACGTCGACCAGAGCGCCGGCGAGCGAGCCGATCCGCCGAGCGGCCACCGCTCCCCCGCCGACGACCAGGACACGACGCCCGGTCAGGTCGAGGTGCAGGGGGAAGCGGCTCACGCGCGCCAGTGTGTCAGCGGCTGACGGTCAGGCCGCGGCGCCGCAGGACGCGCTTCTCCAGCGGGGCGAAGACGAGCAGCTCGACGGCGATGCCGACCGCGAGGATGGCGAGGATGCCGGCGAGCACGCCCGGCAGGTCGCCGAGGGTGCGCGCCTGGTCCAGCTGCTGGCCGAGGCCGAGACCGAGGTCGCCGGAGGTGGCGATGAGCTCGGCCGCCATCAGCGACCGCCACGAGAAGGCCCAGCCCTGCTTGAGCCCGCCGAGGTAGCCGGGCAGCGCGGCGGGCAGCAGCACCAGGCGGGCGAGGGTGAGCCCGCGGGCGCCGAGCACGTGGCCGACGCGCTGGAACAGCGGCGGCACCTGGTCCAGCCCGCTGATGGTGCCGTTGACGATCGACGGGATCGCGCCCATGAGGATGACGAAGTAGAGCGTCGCGTCGTTGAGCCCGAACCACAGGATCGCGGCCGGGACCCAGGCCACCGAGGGCAGCGACTGCAGGCCGCTGATGAGCGGACGGAACGCCCGGCGCAGCACCTGCACCCGCGCGAGCACCAGTCCGATCGGCGTCGCGATGACGAGCGAGACGAGGAAGCCGAGCACGCCGCGCTCGAGGCTGGTGAGGATCGCCTCCTGCGTGCGTCCCTGGCCCCACTCGTACGTCATGGCGGCCCAGACCTCGCCCGGACCGGGGAGGTTGTCCGGGTCGCGGGTGACCTCGACGACCTGCCACAGCGCGAGGATCCCGAGCAGCGCGAGGGCCGGAGGCAGGACGCTCGACAGGGTGCGGCGCCAGGCCGGCTGCGTCGCCTCGACCGGGCCGAGCTCGAGCGCGTCGAGCCCGGCCTCGAGCTCAGCGCCGCGGCGGTCCTCCAGGGTGGAGGCGCTCATCGCGTCGGCACCGCGTGCTTGCGGATCTCGGCCCGCAGGTGGTCGGTGATCTCGACGGACAGCGCGGCGACCTCGGGCGACTCGATGCGCCGCGGCTGCGGGATGTCGACGGCGAACTCGCGCACCACGCGGCCCGGCCGCGAGGACAGCAGCACGACCCGGTCGCCGAGGCGCACGGCCTCGCGGACGTTGTGCGTCACGAAGACCACCGTGGCGCCGACCTCGCGGGAGATCCGGGTGAGCTCGTCGTGCAGCACGTCGCGGGTGATGGCGTCGAGCGCCGCGAACGGCTCGTCCATGAGCAGCACCTTGCTGTCCTGCGCGAGGGCGCGGGCCAGCGCGACGCGCTGCCGCATGCCGCCGGAGAGCTCGTGCGGGCGCTTGCCGCCCGAGCCCTCCAGCCGCACGAGCGCGAGCAGCCGCTGCGCCTCCTCCTTGCGCTCCGCCTTGCGGACACCCCGCAGCCGCAGTGCCATCTCGACGTTCTGCGCCGCGGTGAGCCAGGGGAACAGCGCCGGCTCCTGGAACATCAGCGAGGGGCGGTGGCCGGGTACGGCCACCTCCCCCGCCGTCGGGGCGTCGAGCCCGGCCACGACGTTGAGCAGCGTGGACTTGCCGCAGCCGCTGGCGCCGAGCAGGCAGACGAACTCGCCCTGCCGCACCTCCAGGCTGACCTCGTCGAGGACGATCGGCCCGGAGCCGAACCGCTTGGTCAGTCCGCGCACGGAGACGGCAGGCGTGTCCGCGTCGAGCACGTCGTCGAGGGACGGGCTGCGACGCAGGACGGTGTCAAGGACGGTCATCAGGCACCTCGCTGCTGGAAGGGGTGGTGCGGGGGCACGTCTAGGAGACGCCGAGTCCGGCGTCGTCCACCGCAGGCTTGCCCGCGACCTCGAGCAGGGCATTCAGCAGGCCGAGGTCGTAGATGCCGTCGATCTCGGCCTTCCTGAGCAGACCGGCCTCCTGCGCGTCCTTCGCGCTCTCGGCGAGCGAGCTGGCCACCGGGTCGAGCGTCGGCGTGAGGTTCGCGAACGCGCTCTTGAGCACCTCGGGCTTGAGCGCCTTGCCGGTGTCCTTCTCGATCTGGCCGTTGACGACGCCGAGGACGTCGTCGCTCTTGGCAGCTACGACGTCCGTCGCGGCGACCAGGCCCTTGAGCAGCGCCTGGACGGTGGACGGGTGCTTCTCCAGGAACTCCTGCCGCACGACCAGGTGGGTCGTCACGAACAGCCCGTCGGGCCAGAGGGTCTTCTCGTCGACGAGCACCTTGCCGCCGCCGTCGAGCACCAGCCGGCTGGCCCACGGCTCCGGCACCCAGCCGCCGTCGATCTGACCGGCCTTGAGCAGGTCGAGCGTCTGCGCGTTCTCCTGGTTGACGATCGAGACCTCCACGCCCTGCTCCTTGAAGTACGCCTTCGCGGCGACGTCCTGCGTGTTGCCCAGCTGCGGGGTGGCGATCTTCTTGCCCTCCAGCTGCTCGACCGACCTGATCCCTGGCCGGACGACGAGGGCCGCGCCGCCGCTGGTGGTGCCGGCGACGATGCGGAGCAGCTCGCCGTCGGTCTGCGCGAAGCCGTTGATGGCGGGGTTCGGGCCGATGAAGGTGGCGTCGATCGCGCCGCCGCGCATGGCCTCGATGGCGGCCGGGCCGGCGTTGAAGACCGAGGTCGACAGCGTGGTCTCGCCCAGCGCCTCCTGGAAGTCCCCGCTGGCGACGCCGTAGACGGCCGAGGCGTGGGTGACGTTGGCGAAGTAGCCGAGCCGCAGCTCGGCCGCCGGGGACGTGGAGGGCTTCGCCGCGGTGGTCGTGTCGGTGCCGCCGTCAGCGCTGCCGCAGGCGGCGGTGAGGGCGAGGGCGGACAGGGCGAGCAGGGAGGAACGGACGATCTTCACAGGGGTGGGTGCGCCTTTCGGGGGGACGTGCGGAAGTCAGGAGAGCGGAACGAGCTCTTCCTGACATCGCGTCCCGGGGCGGCACGACTGGATGCACCAGCCGACCCACGGCGTACGGGCCCAGCCGCTGCGCGTGGCGCACGAGCGCGCCTGCAGGGACCGGGTCATGCACCCATCCTGCAGGTTGTCGACCGGATCGGTCAACTTCACGGCCGTGTGATGGGGTGCACACGTGCAGATCTCCGCGCGGGCCGACTACGCGCTGCGCGCGCTGTGCGTCCTGGCCACTGCCGACGAGGGGTGCTCGGTGAAGGCGGCGGCGATCGCGGAGGCGCAGGCGATCCCACGGACCTTCCTCGACCAGATCCTCACCGACCTCCGCAGGGGCGGCATCGTCGAGAGCCGGCGCGGCCCCGACGGCGGTCACCGGCTGGCCCGCCCGCCGTACGCCATCACCGTGGCTGACGTGGTGCGCACCGTCGACGGCCCGCTGGCACTGGTGCACGGCGAGCGGCCAGAAGCCCTGCTCTACAGCGGTTCCGCCGAGCACCTGCGCGACGTGTGGGTCGCGGTGCGCGCGGCGCTGCGCCAGGTGCTGGAGCGCACGACCCTCGAGCAGATCGTGGAGGACAACCTGCCGCCGCAGGTGACGACGCTGTCCGACGACCCGCGCTCGTGGACCTCGGTGTGGCCGCCCCCAGGTTCCTGACCACATCGAGCTCTCCGCTGACCTGCTGACCCTCGAGCCGCTCGGCCCGTCCCTCGCCGTCCGCGTGCACGACGTCGACCTGCGCACCGTCACCGACGAGCAGGTGGACGCGATCCGCGCAGCCCTGGCGACGCACAAGGTCCTGTTCTTCGCCGACCAGCGGCTCGACGCCACAGCCAGGTCGCCTTCGGTCGGCAGCTCGGCGAGCTCACCGCGTCGCACCCGGTGCGCGAGGGCGTCGACGACGCGCACCCCGAGATCTACGAGCTGGACAGCTACGACGGCGGGTCCGCCGGCATAGGGCACACCGACGTCACGTTCGTGAAGCGCCCGCCGCTGGGGAGCATCCTGCGCGCCGTGACGCTGCCGCCGTACGGCGGCGACACCAACTGGGCCGACCTCGAGCTGGCCTACAGCTCGCTGTCGGCATAGGTGCAGCGACTGGCCGACCAGCTGACGGCGGTGCACGACGGCAGCAAGGAGTGGGGCTACTACCTGGCGCAGCGCCGGCAGGGCGAGGGCAGCCTCTGGGAGGGCAAGGTCTTCCGCGCGCGCGAACCGGTGGAGCACCCGGTCGTGCGCGTGCACCCGGAGACCGGCCGGCGATCGCTGTTCGTCAACCCCGGCTTCACGACGCACATCAAGGACGTCAGCGACGCCGAGAGCCGCGCGCTGCTCGACCTGTTCTTCGCGCACCTCACCAAGCCAGAGCACGTCGTGCGGCACCGCTGGTCGGACGGCGACGTCGCGATGTGGGACAACCGCAGCACCGCGCGCGACGCGAACCGCGACTACGGCGTCGCGCACCGCGTCATGCAGCGCATCACCCTGCGCGGCGACGTGCCCTTCGGCGTGAGCTAGCCGACCATTCCGGCGCCGAGCGTGCTGCCCGTGGCGTCGTCGACGACGAGGAACGCGCCGGTCGTGCGGTCTTCGGCGTACGGGTCGACGGCCAGCGGCGAGGCCGTCCGCAGCGACACCCGGCCGATGTCGTTCAGGCCGAGCTGCTCCACCGGTGCGCGCTCCATGGTGGTGACGTCGAGCCGGTCGTGCAGCGCGGTCACCATCGCCTTCACGGTGCGCGTCGTGTGCTTGACGAGCACCTTCGCCCCGGGGCGCAGCGGCGCGTCCGCCATCCAGCAGACGGTCGCGTCCAGCGTCGACGTCACCTGCGGCGGAGCGTCGGCAGCGGCGATGAGGTCGCCGCGGCTGACGTCCAGCTCTTCTGCCAGGCGGACGGTGACGGCCTGCCGCGCAACGGCCTGCGTCAGCTCGCCGTCGGCGGTGTCGATGCCCGCGACCGTCGTGCGCCGGCCGGAGGGCAGCACCACGACCTCGTCGCCGACGCGGAGGGTGCCGCTGGCGACGGTGCCGGCGTAACCGCGGTAGTCCGGCCGCTCGACCGACATCGGGCGGATGACGTACTGGACGGGGAAGCGGGCCGGCCCTGCCTCGCCGTGGTCCCGCGCGACGCTGACCTGCTCCAGGTGCTCGAGCAGCGCGGGGCCGTCGTACCAGGGCGCCCGGTCGCTGCGGTGCACCACGTTGTCGCCCTGCAGCGCCGCCATCGGGATCGCGGTCACGTCGGTGAGCCCGACCTCGTCCGCGACCTCCGCGAAGGCCTTGACGATCGCGTCGAAGACCGCCTCGTCGAAGTCGACCAGGTCCATCTTGTTCACCGCGAGCACCACGTGCGGCACGCGCAGCAGGCCGGACAGCGCGGCATGCCGGCGGGTCTGCTCGATGACGCCCTTGCGCGCGTCCACGAGCACCAGGGCGAGGTCGGCGGTGGAGGCGCCGGTGACCATGTTGCGGGTGTACTGCACGAGGCCCGGGGTGACGGCGACGATGAACGAGCGCCGCGGCGTGGAGAAGTACCGGTAGGCGACGACGATCGTGATGCCCTGCTCCCGCTCGGCCCGCAGGCCGTCGGTCAGCAG
>JAOPWK010000273.1 GCA_025965735.1 Frankiales bacterium | reverse complement strand
CACCGACCCGGCGATGATCGTCCTGGTTCACGACGGCGGCGACCGGTGCGTCCTGGGCCGACAGGCCATCTGGCCCGCCGGCCGCTTCTCCACCCTGGCGGGCTTCGTCGAGCCGGGGGAGAGCGCTGAGCAGGCTGTGGTGCGCGAGGTCGCCGAGGAGACCGGCCTGGTGGTGGACCAGGTGCAGTACGTCGCCAGCCAGCCGTGGCCCTTCCCCTCCAGCCTGATGCTCGGCTTCCGAGCGCGCTGCGACGGGGACGCGGTCCCGCGGCCGGTCGACGGGGAGCTCGAGGACGCGCGGTGGTTCACCCGCGAGGAGCTGCGCGAGGCCGCCACCTGGGGCGCGCGCAGCGGTGGGCTGCAGCTGCCCGGCGCGGTGTCCATCGCCTCGATGCTCATCGAGGACTGGCTGAGGGACGAACCGGACAGCCAGGACTGAGGTCGGCGCCCTCGGGCAGGACCCGGCCATGGCCACCCACGTCGACAGCGCAGAGCAGGCCGCCCGCACCGTCAAGAACAGCCGGGCCGTCGAGGTGCTGGCCCGCCTCGGACTGGCCAGCCGCGGACTGGTCTGGCTGGTCCTCGGGCTGCTCGCGGTCTCCCTCGTGCGCGGCGGCGAGGCGCAGGCCGACCAGACCGGGGCGCTGAAAGCGCTGGTGGACAAGCCCTTCGGCGGCACCCTGCTGGTGGTGCTCGCCATCGGGTTCGCCGGCTACGCGGCCTGGCTGCTGCTGGAGGCGGGCGTCAGCCGCGAGGAGGCGCTGCACCGGGTGAAGTCCGGGCTCAAGGGCGTGGTGTACGCGGCGCTGTGCATCAGCACCGTGCAGTTCCTGGCCCGTGGCTCGGGCGGCGAGTCCGCGAGCAGTCGCACCGCTGACCTCATGGGGCACACCGGTGGGCGCACGGCTGTGGGAGTCATCGGCCTGGTGCTGCTGGGGCTCGGCGGCTACTTCGCGCTGAGGGGCGTGCGCCGCAAGCACGCCGAGTGCCTGGAGGACTACCGGGTGCCGGACCGGCTGCGCACTCCGGCGATCTGGATCGGCGCCGTCGGCTACGTCGGCCGGGGCGTCACCCTGGGACTCGTCGGGGCGTTCCTGGTCAAGGCCGCGGTGCAGTTCGACCCGAAGCAGGCCAAGGGGCTGGACGCCGCGCTGCAGGCCGTCGCCGAGCAGCCGTACGGCCGGATCCTGCTGGGACTCACCGTGATCGGCGTGCTGGCCTACGCGCTGTGGTCCTTCTTCGAGGCCGCCTTCCGCGACTTCTAGCTAGCGGAACAGGACCGCCGGCCGCAGCGGGTCCTCCGCGCGCACCAGCACGTCGCACGCCTCGCCCGGCCGGACCTCCCGGTCGTAGGTCGCGAACGCCGGCAGCTGCCACTGCGGCACTCCTTGCCGCAGCAGCGCCGCGGGCGACAGCGCGACGTGGACGGTCAGCTCGGCGGGCAGCCCGCGACCCAGCAGCAGCACCCCGTCGACGAGCAGGACCGCCCCGGGTGGCACCGGCTGCACCTGCCGCCGTGCGGAGCGGTCGGCGGCGGCGTCCCACAGTGCGGGCAGGTAGCCGTCCGGCCGCGAGAGCACCTCACGGTCGAGCGCGGCGGCGTCGAGCCAGGTCGTGCGGAAGGACTCCTCGTCCTCCCGGCCGAACTCGAACCGCTCGCCGGCCGGGCGCAGGAAGTCCTCGGCGTGGACCTGCAGCGGCGGGCGGGCGGCCGCGGACAACAACGGCACCAGCGCGTCGGACAGCGCGCGCGAGCCGAGCCCGTCGAGCAGCACCCGCTGCACGCTCGCTCGCGCGACCAGCAGGTCGACCAGGTCCTGCGCCAGCGCCTCGGGCGAGCGCGGCCGCAGGCTCAGCGGCGCCCGGCCAGCTCGGGAGGCAGCGGCACGGCAGGGTCCGTCGCCGACATGACGATCTCGCGGGACAGGTCGTGCACCTTGCGGCCCCGGGAGCGGGCCACCTTGCGCAGCCGCTCGAACGCCTGCCGCGGGCTGCTGTGCTGGCGCTCGGTGAGCACGCCGATGGCCTGCTCCACGACCACGCGGGCGGCCAGGGCGTGCTCGAGCTGCTTGACCGACATGCGGAGCTGGCCCACCTCGTCGAGCGGCCCGTCGGTCTTGTCCGGACGCGCGCCGGGTGCGAGGTCACTGGCCAGCAGGTCTGCGAGCACCATCGCGCTGGTCAGGTCGCCGGTCGGCTCGTCGCCGACCTGCCACCCGCCCTCGGGGGCGCGCCGGATCACGACGCCCTCGGCCACGACCGGCCCGAGGTGCGCGGAGATGACCGCGGCGAGCTGCTCGAGGACCGCGATCGTGTCGTCGTCGACCTCGACCGTCCCGCGGTCGATGCCGCACAGCGTGGCGACCACCTGCCCCGAGCTGTCCTTGACGGGGACCCCCACGTAGGAGGTGATCCCGAGCTCCTTGGTCCTGGCGACCGGCCCGTAGTGCGGGTCGTTGGCGGCGTCAGAGGTGTGCGAGGGCGCACCCTGCAGCAGCCGGCTGCACAGCGAGGAGTTCCGCTCGCCGCTCCCGCCCTCGACGACGCCGGCCCACTGGGCGCGCGCGTGGACCTTCTCGAAGGTGAAGGTCTCCTCGGTGAGGCCACCCAGGAAGACGACCTCCATGCCCAGCAGCGACGCGGCGGTCGACATGACGGCGTCGATCGCCGGGTGCTCGGGGAGGTGGAGGGTCACGGGGGTTCCTGGTGTGGGCGGGGACACGGCCGACGGCGATCCTGCCCGATCGCCAGGCCCATCATCCCTCCTGAAGCGCCCGAAGGGGGCCTTTCAGGCGCCCAGGCGCTCCTTGACCTGCGCCAGGCTGGGGTTGGTCATCGCGCTGCCGTCCCCGAAGACCACCGTCGGGACGGTCTGGTTGCCGCCGTTGACGCTCATCACGTAGTCGGCGGCCTCGGGCACGTGCTCGATGTCGACGACGTCGTACGCCACGCCCTCGCGGTCGAGCTGCTTCATGAGCCGGTGGCAGTAGCCGCACCACTGGGTGCTGTAGATCGTGAGCGACATCCGGGCTCCAGAGGCGTGAGGGGCAGGTGATCGGCGTCAACAGCGGGCGCGCCCGGCCCCTTCCCGACGGCTCCGCCTGGGACACTGGCGGGGTGAGTGCAGACCTGACGCCCGACGCCGTCCTGGCGGCTCTCGACCCCGAGCAGCGGGCCGCCGCGCTGGCCGTCAGCGGACCGGTCTGCATCCTGGCCGGCGCCGGCACGGGCAAGACCCGGACGATCACGCACCGCGCCGCCTACGCCGTCCTGTCCGGCCACACGCCCGCTTCGGCGCTGCTCGCGGTGACCTTCACCGCGCGCGCCGCCGGCGAGATGCGCACCCGCCTGCGTGCCCTCGGCGTCGGCGGCGTGCAGGCGCGCACCTTCCACTCGGCGGCGATGAAGCAGCTCGGCTACTTCTGGCCCCGCGTCGTCGGCGGCGCCCCGCCCCGGCTGGTCGAGAACACCTTCGGCATGGTCGCCAACGCGGCTGCCCGCGCCCGGCTGCGGCCGGGCACCAGCGAGCTGCGCGACCTGCTGTCCGAGCTCGAGTGGGCGGCCAGCTGCCTGATCGGCCCCGAGGACTACCCGGCCGCCGCGGCGCGCGCGGGTCGTGAGGGTCCGTACGACCCCGCCGTGGTGGCCCAGGTGTACGAGGCGTACGTGGACCTGAAGTCGGCGCAGGGCGTGGCGGACTGGGGCGACCTGCTGCTGCTCACCGCCGGTGCGCTCGAGGAGCACGCCGGGGTCGCGGAGGAGTTCCGCGCCCGCTACCGGTCCTTCGTCGTCGACGAGTACCAGGACGTGACGCCGCTGCAGCAGCGGCTGCTCGACGCGTGGCTCGGCGACCGCGACGACCTGTGCGTTGTCGGCGACGCCCAGCAGACGATCTACAGCTTCACGGGAGCGACGCCGGACCACCTGCTCCGGTTCCGTGCGCGGTTCCCCGGGGCGACCGAGGTGCGGCTGGTGCGCGACTACCGCTCCACCCCGCAGGTGGTCGGCCTCGCGAACGGCGTCATCGCCAAGGCGACGACCAAGCACGCCCGCCTCGAGCTCGTGGCCCAGCAGCCCCCCGGCCCGGAGCCGCTGTTCACCGAGCACGACGACGAGCCGGCCGAGGCCGCGTCGGTGGCCGCCCGGTGCCGCGAGCTCGTCGCCGCCGGGACCCCCGCCAGCGAGATCGCCGTGCTCTACCGGGTCAACGCCCAGTCCGCGGCGTACGAGGCGGCCCTCGCGGACGCGGGCGTCCCGTACCTCGTCCGCGGCGGCGAGCGCTTCTTCGACCGCAAGGAGGTGCGCGAGGCGATCCTGCTGCTGCGCGGCGCCGGACGCGCGGCTGACGACGACGCTCCGACCGGCCTGGCCGACCTCGTCGCCGACGTGCTGCGCAGCGGTCTCGGCTGGGAGCGGGAGACCCCGCCCGCCGGCGCCGGCGCGACACGCGAGCGGTGGGAGTCCCTGGCTGCGCTGCACCGCCTGGCCGGCGACCTGGCCACCGCCGAGCCCGCGGCCGGGCTGCGCGAGCTGGTCGTCGAGCTCGAGGAGCGGGCCGCCGCCCAGCACGCGCCCAGCGTCGAGGGCGTCACCCTCGCCTCGCTGCACGCCGCGAAGGGCCTGGAGTGGGACGCCGTCTTCCTCGTCGGCCTCGTCGACGGCACGATGCCGCTGGTCCACGCCGACACCCCGGACGCCGTCGAGGAGGAGCGCCGGCTGCTCTACGTCGGCGTCACCCGCGCGCGCTTTCACCTGTCGCTGTCCTGGGCGCTGTCCCGCTCGCCGGGCGGGCGGGGGAGCCGCCGGCCGTCGCGCTTCCTGGACGGGCTGCACAAGGCCTCCGCCCGACCCGCACCGGCAGCGGGCTCGGCCCGCGCCGCCCGCCGCGAGCGCAGCGGCCCGGTGACGTGCCGCGTCTGCGGGGCCTCGTTGGTGGCCGCGGTCGACCGCAAGCTCGGCCGCTGCGGGGACTGCCCCAGCACGATCGACGAGCAGCTGTTCGACGCCCTGCGGGAGTGGCGCGCCGGCCGGGCCAAGGAGCTGAGCCAGCCGGCGTACTGCGTCTTCACCGACGCGACCCTCACCGCCATCGCCGAGCAGCGCCCGACCGACGTCGCGTCGCTCGTCAAGATCCCCGGCATCGGGCAGGCGAAGCTGGACAAGTACGGCGATGACGTCCTCGGTCTCGTGGGCGCGCAGAACTCGCCGGGTTAATTCGCTTGCGCCCCTCCGCGGAGGGGCTCTACCTTCCACGGACCGGTGATCACCGGACCCGCGACGCGAAGGAGGTGGACGACGTGAAGAGCACTCTCATGAACACGCCGGCCATCGGCCTGTCCTGCCACGTCGCCTCCGAGCACAGCGCCTTCACGGCGCCGGACGCGGCTGCGCAGGGGACAGGTCTGTCCTTCGCCGGAACGGCCGTCGTTCCGGCCGCCGCTGCCCAGGCCGCCGTCGCCGGCGTCCGCACCACCGATCTCCCGGGTTCTCCTCCTCGAGGCGCACCGGTCTGACA
This sequence comes from Frankiales bacterium, assembly GCA_025965735.1. Classification (GTDB taxonomy): domain Bacteria; phylum Actinomycetota; class Actinomycetes; order Mycobacteriales; family SCTD01; genus SCTD01. The sequence goes on along the minus strand of JAOPWK010000273.1, from coordinate 6,327 downwards.
GCCAGACCGACTCGCACCTCGAGGCCGCGGAACCCGACACGGGATCCGCGGCCTCTTCCGTTGTCCGGAGCAAGCCGCTCACGGGCCCACCGGCCCCCGACCCACACGAAGTCCGGCCCTACAGGGCCATGCAGCAGATCGAAGGTGACCGACGGTGCTCGCCGCTCTGACAGCCCAGCCGACCGACCAGCCGACCGACCAGCCGACCGACCAGCCGGTGGAGATCGACCTGACCTCCGCGCTGACGACCCCCTGCGCGGACGACGCGGCGCTGCCGTGCTGGACCGCAGACCCTGACCTCTGGTTCGCCGAGTCGCCCTCCGACGTGGAGGACGCCAAGGCCCTCTGCGTCCCGTGCCCGCTGCGCGAGGCGTGCCTGGCCGGCGCGCTCGAACGCCGCGAGCCGTGGGGCGTCTGGGGCGGCCAGCTGGTCGTGTCCGGCGTCGTCGTCCCCCGCAAGCGCCCCCGTGGCCGGCCGCGCAAGGACGCGGTCGCCGCCTAGCGACCAGGACCTCATCCCATGAACAGGAGCAGTGCCGTGTACGACACCACCACCCAGCTGCTGCTCGCCTCCCGCGAGCAGCACGAACGACAGTCCCTGGCAGCGCGCGAGTCCCGCGCTCTGCGCCTCACCCGGCTGCGCCGCCTCGACCGGCGCGCGCAGACGGCCGCCACGCGCGCCCGGCTCCTCCGCCTGGCGCTCAGCTAGCAGCGTCGCCGCCCCCGCACCGTCAGACGGTGCGGGGGCGGTGTCGTCACTAGGCTCATGACGTGCCGCTGCCGTCCCGTGACCTGACCGCCGCCGCTGTCGTGCGCTCGGGCCTCACGACGGCTGCTCTGCGCGACCGCGCGCTGGACGTGCTGCTCGACCCGGCGCTCGCGCACGTCGTCGACCTCGTCTGCTGGCTCGAGAAGGGGCTGGTGCACGTCGCCGACAGCGCCGGACACGTCGCGCTGACCGCGGACGGCGCCACCACGCTGCTCGCCGGACGCGACCCGGTCGCCGACCAGGACCCCTACGGCGACAGCAGCTACCCGTTCGCCGCCGTCCGGCTGCACTCGCTGTTCGCCGACCCGCGCGCTCCCGACCTCGCCGTCGTGCACACCGGAGCGCACTGCTGGACCGACAGCGGCGGGCACCTCGGCGAGCACGGCTCGCTCAACGGGCTGCAGTCCCGTGCGCCGCTGCTGCTGTCCGGCCACGGCGTGCAGGCCTCCGGGGTCGTCGACGCGGTCGCCCGGACGGTCGACGTCGCCGCGACGCTGGCGCACCTGGCCGGCGGCTCGTACGACGGCATGGAGGGCCGGCCGCTCGACCACGTCTGGCCCGGCGCCAAGCACGTCGTCGGCCTGCTCTGGGACGGCGCCCCCAGCGCCGAGCTCCTCGCGCTGGCCGCCGACGGGACGCTGCCGAACGTCGCTCGGCTGCTCGCCCGCGGCTGCGCCTACCGCGGCGGGGCCATCGCGGAGTTCCCGAGCGTCACGCTGGTCAACCACACCTGCGCGCTCACCGGTGTCGGCCCCGGCCGGCACGGCATCGTGAACAACGCCTACTACGACCGGGTCAGCGGAGAGCAGGTCGTCGCGAACTCCTCCGCCACCTGGCACCGCTCCTCGGACTGGCTGCGCCCGGGCGTGCGCACCGTCTTCGAGCGGCTGCCCACCGGCACCCGCAGCGCCTGCGTCAACGAGCCGATCGACGCCGGCGCGACGTACTCCACCTTCGCCCTGCTGCGCGAGAGCCAGGCCAGCGGCGGCGGGGGCGGCAGCCTTGCCGACTTCCTCCCGCCGGCCGAGGCGGACGTGCACGCGACGCAGGAGCAGGTCGCGGCCGACAGCGACTACACCTGGGCCACGTCGGTCGATGCGATCGGGCTGGACCAGGTGCTGGGGCTGTGGCGCGAGGACGAGCCGCCGCGGCTCACCTGGTGGAACACCACGCTCACCGACTCGGCGCACCACGCCGGCGGTCCGGGGTCCGACATCGCGCGAGCCGGCCTGCGCGATGCCGACCGCCGGCTCGGCGTCTGGCTCGACCTCGTCGAGGAGCGCGGGCTGCTCGACGACGTGGTGGTGCTGATGACCGCCGACCACGGCATGGAGGGCGCCGACCCCACCTGCACCGGCGACTGGGACGCCGCCCTGGAGGCAGCCGGGATCCCGTTCCGCGACGAGGCGTACGGGTTCCTCTACCTCGGCTGACCCGCCCACCGCGCAGGCGCGCGGGGTGAGCGCGTGCACAGCGACCACGACACGATCACACCGTTCTGGGAAGGAGACGCGCCCCTGACGACTCGCCTCGTCGGGGGCGCTGTCGCGTCCGGAGCAGGGACTTCCCGCGTCAGCGGACGGCGCGGAAGACGCTGCCGTCGGCCACGGCGCGGGCGCGCGGGACGGCGACGAGCGGCGGCTCGAGCGGCCAGAGCCGCTGGAGCGCGTCGTGGGTCATCGGCCGGTGGTGCAGGTAGCCCTGCCGCTGCGTGCAGCCGAGCCGCACGGCCGTCAGGTCCTGGGCGCGGGTCTCGACGCCCTCGGCGATGATCTGCATCCCGTAGGCGCGGGCCATGGCGGCCACGCCCGCGACGATCGCGACGTTGCCGGCGTCGTCCGGCAGCCCGCTGATGAAGGAGCGGTCGATCTTCAGGTCCTGCACGGGCAGGCGCGCGAGGTAGGTGAGCGAGGCGTTCCCGACGCCGAAGTCGTCGATGGCCAGCCGGATCCCCAGCGCCCTGAGCTGCTGCAGCTTGGTCACCAGCCCGTCGATGTCGTCGCGTACCGCGGTCTCGGTGAGCTCCAGGCACAGGCGACCCGGCAGCGGGCGCGTCTCCTGGAGCAGCGCCGCCAGCGCGTCGTGGAAGCCGTCGTCGAGCTGGTGCGCGCTGACGTTGACGTGCAGCCGCACGTCGGCCGGCCAGGTGGCGCTCTCCTGCAGCGCGCGGCGCAGGACGAACCAGCCGAGGTCGCCGATGAGCGCGCTCTGCTCGGCCACGACGACCACCTCCGCGGGGTCGATCGGCACCCCCTTGTGCGTCCAGCGCAGCAGGGCCTCCGCGGCGACGATGCGCCCGGCCTCGTCGATGATCGGCTGGTAGGCCAGGGAGGGGCCCCCCGCGTCGAGCGCGTCCCGCAGGCCGCTCTCGATCTCGTGCCGGCGCACCACGTCCAGCCTCAGCTGGTCGTTGAACACCATCGCGCGGTTCCCGCCGGCGGCCTTGGCGGCGTACATCGCGGTGTCGGCGTCGCGGATCAGCGTGCCGACAGTCGCGTCCCCGTTCGACAGCGCGACGCCGACGCTCCCCGTCGCGCTCAGCATGCCGTCGAGGGTGGAGTGCGCGGGCCGCAGCGCCAGCACGACCCGCTGCGCCAGCTGGTTCGCCTGCGCGGCGCCGTCGTCGTCGGAGGGCCTGCAGAGGATGACGAACTCGTCGCCGCCCAGCCGCGCCACCAGGTCCTCCGCGCGCAGGCACGCCTGCAGCCGGTGGCTCACCGCGACGAGGAGCCGGTCCCCGGCGGCGTGACCCAGCGAGTCGTTGACGAGCTTGAAGCGGTCGAGGTCCACGAACAGGACCGCCACCGGTCGGTGCTCCGCCAGCGCCTCGCAGAGCGCGTCGTGCAGCACGCGCTGGTTCGGCAGGCCGGTCAGGGAGTCGTGCGTGGCCTCGAAGGCCAGCCGGTCCTGGAGCCGGCGCCGCTCGGTGATGTCCTCCGCCTGCAGGATCACCCGGCGCACCTGGCCGTCCGTGCAGATGGCTGAGGCGACGACGCTGACCCAGCGCGGCTCGACGTCGGCCCCCTGCAGGCCGACCTCGAAGCGCGAGGCGCGGTGCTCGCTGGACAGCCCGGCCAGCCCGGTGAGCAGGACCTGCTCGTCGGTGGCGAAGTCCGCCAGCCGCGCCCCCGTCAGCTGCTCGACACCGAGGAGGGCGTGCAGCGCGGGGTTGGCGCGCAGGATCCGCCCGTCGCGGTGGAGCAGCGCCATGCCGCTGGAGGCGTCGTCGAAGGCGGTGCGGAAGTGCTCCTCCGCGCGGGCCAGCCGCAGGCTGCCGCGACGGACGAAGGTCGACACGACCGCCGCCGGCACGGTGAGGAGCAGGACGAGCAGCCAGACCTCCCACGCGGTGGAGGCCTGCCCCAGCTCGTCGCGCTGCGGCAACAGGCTCGCGATCACGCCGGTGGGGACGCCGGTCATGAGGACGCCGCGCCAGCCCCACAGCAGCGGGCCGGCCAGCAGGACGAAGACCGGCCACAGCGTCCCTGCGCCCGGCACGGAGCTGAAGGCGAGGCTGTACAGCGCGAAGGCCATCACGTCGGCGAGGACGAGGCCATGGACCCACCGCGCCCTCGCGGCGTCGTCGGCGGCGAGGACGACGAGCCCGGCGACCAGGGCGCTCAGGGCGAAGGCCACGTGCACCAGCAGGACCGGGACGAGGTCCTGACCGGGGCCGGTGGCGGTCCGGACGCTCAGCATGACCAGCGCGATGAGGGCGATGGCGAAGCGGCCGACCGCGTAGGCGGCCGCGGCGCGTGACTGCGGGTCGAGGCGGTCGTCGGCGAGGTCGCGCGGGCGGGCGAGATGCAGGTTCGGCAGCGTGCGCATCTCGGGTCCTTTCGTGGCATCTTGCGTCGCGCACGGTAGGCGCGTCGCTGCAGCCCGTCACTAGCCCGAAGTGACCAGTCACAGCCGTGGCTGATCGACCCCAGGACGAAGGGTCGGCGCGTACCGTCGGCGCGACCCGGTCGGCGTGCTCGGGCCCGTCCCCTGGAGGCCCCGTGCCGCTCGCCCGTCCCCGGCTGGTCGCCGTGTCCGCGGCGCTCCTGCTCGCGCCGGCGGTCGCCTTCGGGCTCACCGCCGTGGCCGCTGAGGCCCCGCTTCCGGCCGCCGCCACCCCTAGGGCCGCCTCCTGCTCGCCCGGCGACAAGCCGGAGACGGGCATGCAGGGACGGATCCCGCCGGCCGACATAGCCAGCGGCCGGGCCGCCGAGGGCTACACCTGCAACGCCACCGAGGTCGGGCACTTCCCGAGCCTGGCCGGCTGGCGGGTCGAGAAGTACGGCGAGTGCGCCTACTACAACGGTGATCCCGGTGGCCTGCCCCTCGGGGTCGCCAACATCGACGTGCGCAACCCGGCGCCGCTCCCGGGCGGAGCCGTCCCGCTCGGCGTGCACGTGATGGACGTCAGCGACCCGACGGAGCCGGTCGAGACCGCGTTCCTGCGCAGCCCGGCGATGCAGTCGCCGCACGAGGCGATGAGCCTGAACGAGGAGCGCGGCCTGCTCGTCGGCGTTCTCGGCAACGCGGTGCAGGCGCCCGGCGTGCTGGAGGTCTACGACCTCAAGACCGACTGCACGAACCCGCGGCTGCTCAACAGCCTGGTGGACGGCGTGCCGCTCGCGCCGAACCAGGAGGCGCGGATCGGGCACGAGGGCCAGTTCTCCGCCGACGGCCGCACCTACTACGCCGCCGGCGGCGGCGGGATCACTGCGGTCGACCTCACCGACCCGGCCGCCCCTGCCTTCCTGGTGCAGGACGACACGATCAACTCGCACGGCCTCTCGACCAGCGCCGACGGCAGGCTGCTCTACAGCGCCATCCTGGGCGACCCGCTGGTCGGCATGGCTGTCTTCGACGTCAGCAGCATCCAGGACCGGGAGGCGAACCCCCGCTTCGAGCCGCTCGGCAGGGTCAGCTGGCCGGAGAAGAGCATCCCGCAGAACACCATCCCGGTGACCATCGGCGGCCGGTCGCTGCTCGTCGAGTCCGACGAGTTCGGCGGCCGCGGGACGCTGGAGGTGGCCAACGACCCCGAGGGCGACGTCGGCGCGGCCCGGCTGCTCGACGTGGCCGACCCGCGCAACCCGACCGTCGTGTCGAACCTGCGGCTCGAGGTGCACCAGCGCGACGTCCAGGCCGAGCTCGCGGAGGACACCTCACCGCTGCTCGGCGGGCCGTACACCGGCCACTACTGCAGCGTCCCGCAGCAGGTCGAGCCGGGCATCGTCGCGTGCAGCATGCTCCGCTCGGGCCTGCGGATCTTCGACGTCCGCGACCCGGAGGCGCCGCGCGAGGTGGCCTACTTCAGCCCGCCTGCCACGCAGAACACCCAGGACGGCCTGCTCAAGGGGCGCTTCGACCCGACACAGCCCACGCGCGCCGGCCTGCACGTGGGCGGCACGGTGGAGTTCGTGCCCGAGCGCAGGGAGATCTGGGTGTCGGGGCAGGAGACCGGCTTCCACGTCATCCGGCTCGCGGCAGCGGCCTGGCCGACGGCGGCGGGTGCACCTGCCGCGGCTCCGGCTCCGGCGGCTCCCGCACCGGCGCCTGCCGCG
>JAOPWK010000270.1 GCA_025965735.1 Frankiales bacterium | reverse complement strand
GTCGCCGGCGCGGCTCGAGGCCGCGGGCCTGACCGCCACTGCCGGCTCGGGAGCACCGGGCTCGACAAGCGGCAAGTGCGCCGGCGCCGGCGCCGGCGCTGCCCCCGGCAATGCCGGGGCCGCACTGTCGCCGGTGCCGTCGGGCGTGGGCGGCGGCGGAGTCGAGCCGGAGGGCGCGTCCGCTAGCGCTACCGGCGCCGCCGGAGGAGGGGCGACCGGCTTGCCGCTGCCGTCGAAGGCGGGCGCCGCGTCGAACGGCAGCAGCGTCAGCGCGGCCCTCGACGGCGTGTCGATCACCAGCCGCTCGGGGCCGAGCGTGCCGGGGCGGAGCACGACCGAGAGCGTCGAACCCCCTGCCAGCCCGCCGATGTCGGCGAAGACGAGCTGGGTCCCGTCGCTGCTGAGCGCGCCGACGGACGTGCGGCCGCTGCAGTCGTGCTCCGGCAGCGCGTCGAAGGGCTGCTGGCCACCGGGCTCGAACGCCCCCGTGGCAGGGCAGGCCTGCGGTGTGACGCCCGTCGGCGCCTTGCCGGTCACCGGCGCGGTCGAGGCGCCTGGCACGAGGTCGAGGACCAGCGTTGCCGCTGTCGCGCCCTGCGGGATGCGGAAGGCCAGCGCGGTCAGCGCCCTCTCGGCCACGACCGGCGCGACCGGCAGTGGCGCGGGAGCCATGCTCGTGGCGACCGTCGCCCCCTCGACGAGCAGCTGGTCGGAGCCGACGCCAGTAGGCGCCGGGGGCTTCGGCGCGGTGGCCGTCGGATACCCGGCGTCGAACCACGCGGCCGCGGCCGGACCGATGCTGCCCGGGACGGCGGGCTGAGCCGACGCGGGCGCGCCGATCAGCAGGCTCGGCAGCACGACGACCGGGAACCACCAGCGGGATCTCATGCGGGAGCTCCTTGCAGGCGCCGGCCGGACCGGTGGATGGTGGCCTCGTCGCTGCCGAGGTAGCCGGCGACCACGCGCGGGTCGGAGAGCACCTCGTCGGGGTGCCCCGACGCGATGACAGCCCCGAGCTCGAGCGCGAGCAGCCGGTCGCTCACCGTGCGGATCATCGGCATGTCGTGCTCGATGACCAGCATCGCGCAGCCGGCGTCGTCGCGGATCCGCAGCAGCAGCGGGGCGAGCGCCTCCGCCTCCTTCTGCGAGATGCCGCTTCCGGGCTCGTCTAGCAGCAGGACCGTCGGGTCGTACGCCAGGGCCATCGCCAGGTCGACGATCCGCCGGGTGCCGGTCGACAGCTCCCGCACCAGCCGGTCGCGGTGGTCGCCGAGGTTGAGCAGCTCGACCAGGTCGGCAACGGTCCACGCGATGTGCCGCTCGACCTCCTGCACGTCCGGCAGGCACAGCGCGGCCGCCAGGTGGTCGCGGACCTCGAGGTGACGTTCCAGGGCGACCGCGATGTTCTCCGCCACGGTCATGCTCGAGAAGATCCGGGCGTCCTGGAAGGAGCGACCCAGCCCCAGGTTGCCGCGCGCCGCGGCCCCGAGCCCCGTGACGTCCCGGCCCTGGAAGCGGACGGTGCCGGAGCTCGGCACGAGGAAGCCGCTGACCAGGTCAAAGACAGTGGTCTTGCCGGCACCGTTCGGGCCGATCAGGCCGAGGATCTCGCGGGGGGCGAGGTCGAAGCTCACCGAGCTGACGGCGCGCACCCCGCCGAAGGCGACGGAGAGCTCGTGCACCGACAGGACGGGGGCGGTGTCGACGGCCTCGGGCTCGGGTCGCCGCTGCGCCGGCGTCGTGGCGGTTGCTGCGCCCTCGAGGAAGACCGACCGCAGGATGTCGCCGCGCTCGAGCAGGTCGGCCGTCGGGCCGGAGTAGCGCACCTGCCCCTTCTCCAGGAAGTACGCCCGGTCGGCGATCGTCAGCGCGACGTTGACCGACTGCTCCACCACGATGATCGAGGTGCCGCGGGCGTTCACCTGCCGGACGACGTCCAGCAGCTGCTCGACGACGACCGGCGACAGCCCGAGGGACAGCTCGTCGATGATGAGCAGCTCCGGCTCCGCGATGAAGGCCATGCCGACCGCGAGCTGCTGCGCCTCGCCGCCGGACAGGTTCCCCGCCAGGCTGTCCCAGCGCTGCGCGAGCTGCGGGAACCACTCGAGTACCTGCGCCTGCGCCGCGTCGGCGCGAGCGTGCGCCTCCTCGCCGCTGAGCATCCAGCGGGCGGCGCGGAAGTGGTCGGCGACGGTGACGGTCGGGAAGACGGCCTTGCCACCCGGCACCTGGACGATGCCGCTCGCGACCCGCTCGCGCGCCGACGTCCCGGTGATGTCGCGACCGGCGTAGACCACCGAGCCGCTGGTGGCGGCGGACAGCCCGCTGATGGCGCGCAGCAGGGTGGACTTGCCCGCGCCGTTGGTGCCCAGCAGCGCGAGCACCTCGCCGCGGCGTACGTGCACGTCGACGCCGAACAGCACGCGCACCCCGTCGTAGCCCACCTCGACGCCGCGGCACACCAGCAGCGCGTCCTCCGGCGGGTCGTCCGCGTGCACCTGCTGCACTGCCTCCGTCGGCTCCGCCCCGTCGGCGGCCGGGACCGCGACCAGCTCGTGCCGCGCGGCCAGGCGTCGCAGCAGCCCGTCCCGCAGGGCCGTGCCCCCCGCGGCCAGGCCGCCGGGGAAGAAAGCCAGCACCACCAGAACCCCTGCGGACAGAGCGATCTGGTCCGCGACGTCGATCAGACCGTCTAGCCCGATGTAGCCGAGGAAGCCGAAGATGGAGGTCCCGAAGAAACGCAGGCTCTGGTAGATGACGGCGCCGGCCACCGCGCCGTACGGGCTGGCGATGCCTCCCACGATGGCGAAGACGAAGACGTCGACGCTGCGCTGCAGCGAGAACGTCGTCGGGCTGAGCGCACCGACCTGGTAGGCGTACAGCGCACCGGCGAGGGCCGCGACGGCGCCCGACAGCGCGAACGCGGCCAGCTTCGAGCGTGTCGCGTCCACGCCCAGCGTCTGCGCCGCGCGGACGTTGTCGCGCTGCGCGACGTAGACGCGGCCGGAGCGGGTGCTGCGGACACGCCGCACCGCGGTCATGCACAGGACCAGAGCGGTGAGGCACACGAGGTAGAACGCACCGTCGCTGCTGACGTCGACGCGGCCGAAGAGGACCGGCCGGACGATCGCCTCCCCGTCGGAGGGCAGCAGCCAGCCGAAGTACCTGCGGTCCAGGACCACCCGCTCCACGACGGCGGCCAGCGCCAGCGTCACCACCGCCAGGAACAGGCCGGGCAGGCGGAGCGCGGGGATGCCGATCGCGGTCGCGACCACGACGCCGGCGAGAACGGCGGCCACCAGCGTGACGAAGAAGTCGGCGTTCGCGTTGGTGGCGAGGCCGCCGGCGACCGCGGCGCCGATGCCCGCGATCCCGAACTGTCCGAGCGAGACCTGCCCCGCCCAGCCGGTGAGCACGGTCAGCGACAGCGCGATCATCGCCGCCAGCACGATCAGTGTCAGGAAGCCGAGCCGGCCCGGCGACACCACCAGCGGCGCCCCGACGGCTGCGGCCAGCGCTGCGGCTCGGAGTACGCGGTTGCCCCAGACGACCTCCGGGAGCCGGCGCAGTGCCGCGGGAACCGGGCGGGTCTCCGCGGCGCTGGCGAAGCTCGTGATGCCGGTGTCGAAGGCGCGGGAGACGGCGCCGCTGCGCAGCAGCGCCACGAGGAGCACCGGCAGCACGAGCGCGACCGGCAGGTTCGGGTTCCCGGTGGCGTAGAAGGCGGCGCGGTCCATGACGCCGAGCCCGATCCCGGCGACGAGCGCGTGGGGCAGCGAGTCGAAGCGGGCGATGACGGCGGCCGCCAGCGGGAAGAGCAGCAGGGCCGGGTCGATGTCTGCGCCGGCGGCCTGACCGACGACCGGCACCCGCAGGAAGGTCGACGCGGCCGACAGCAGCCCAGCCAGCACCCAGACGAGCGTGGCGGTACGCGCGACGTCGACGCCGAGCAGCCTTGCCCGGTCGGCGTTCTCGGCGCTGACGCGGACGGCGAGACCGGTGCGGGTGAGGCGGAAGAACAGGCTGAGGCCGGTGACCGTCAGCGCCGTCACCACGAGGATCGCGAGGTAGTTGCCGTTGAGGACGACCTGCCCGATCGAGAAGCGCAGCCCGTCGAACGGCGTCGGCAGCTGGCTCGACCCGAGGATCGAGCTGCCGAACAGCTTGGGCAGCACCACGCTGCCGACGACCAGGATCTGGCCGATGCCGATCGTGGCGACGGTCATGATGAGCCGAGACCGTGTCTCGAACCGCTTCATGACCAGGCGCTGGGTCAACCCGCCGAGCAGGGCGCCCGTGGCCAGGGCGGCGACCAGCCCGACGGTGTACGGCAGCCCGCTCTGCGTGACGAGCAGCAGGCCCAGGACCGACCCCGAGCTGCCCAGCGCGGCCTGCGAGAAGTTGATGATCCGCTGCGCGCGGTGCACCAGGATCAGGCCGAAGGCCGGCAAGCTGTAGAGCAGCCCGAAGACCGCGCCCTCGACGAGGTTCCCGAACGGCACGCCGGCAGGGACGGGCACCACGCCCAGGATCTGCCGGGTCGAGCCCCAGCCGAAGACCAGCTCCGCCGCCAGCAGGACCACGGGCACCGCGAGCACCTGCCGCAGCCACACCGGCATGCGCTCCCAGAGGCCGGTCACGAGCGGGGCACGTTCAGCGGCGTTCTTGGGAACTGGCCTACCCCGTAGCGCTTCCCGCCGTCGAGAGGCACGTATGCGCCGCGCTCGCCGTTGACCGGCGAGGTCGCGCTCGGGTCCCAGTAGGTGACGCGCGCGTCCGACTGGGCGGTGTAGTCGCCGGGGCCGAAGTCGACCCGGCTGTGGAACCGGTCGCCGCCGTACGCGGGCAGGGTCAGGACGCCCCGTTCGAACGTGCCGGGGTCCAGGCGCGCGCCGGCCTGCTGGATGCCCGCCGCGAGGATGCTGAAGTAGCCCTGCGCGCCGTCGGCGCTGATGTACGGCTCGCCGCTGCCGCCTCCGTCGCGGTAGGCGGCGTAGGCGTCCTGCTTCTTCGGGTCCTGGCTCTCCGCGAGGTTGCCGAGACCGAAGGCGTTCGCCCACTGCCGCTGGTCGTACAGCTGGGCCAGGGGGTCGTAGTCGAGGAAGTTCGTGCCGACCGTGACGTTCTCGGGGAAGAAGTTCTGCGACGTCATCTGCGGCGTGAGGAAGATCGGCAGCACCGGGTCGGTGAACCACAGGATCGTCGTGATCCCGCTCTGTTTGGCCTGCGACGCCAGCGTCGTCGACTGGCTCGCCGCCTGGCTGGTGTCCTGCGCGTACGTCTTGATGGTGGCGCCGACCTTGTCGCAGCGGTTGATGACGGACTGCAGACGCTGCGCGGCCGCGACGGTGAACTCCGAGTCGGGTACGAGGATCTGCGCCTTGCGCGCCTGTCCCCGCAGCGTGGCGTCACCGGCGTACGCCGCCTTCGCGTTGGCCAGCCGCTTGCAGTAGAACTCACCCGTGAGGGTGGCTTGGGTGTCCCCGTCCATCGTGTGGTCGTAGCGGAACGGACGGCGGCTGGTGTTGAAGCTGCCGGGCAGCCCCAGGCCGCCGAAGTTCACGACGCCCGCCTTGCTCAGCTCGT
>JAOPWK010000222.1 GCA_025965735.1 Frankiales bacterium | reverse complement strand
CGCGCGCGCCAGGTGCAGCTTGGCGACGTGCTGCCGCAGCTGGAGCGGCGCGGGCCCGGCGGCATGCAGCTGTCCCGCGGGCAGGCGGTCGGCTGCGAGCAGGTCCGGCACGCGCCGAACCCGCAGGGCGCCAGCACGCTGCTGGTCACGACCCTCGACCTCGCCCGGGGACTCGGGCCGCGGGACACCACGGCCGTCACCACCGACGGCGACCTCGTCTACGCCTCCGAGGACCGGCTGTACGTCGCGACCAGCCGGTGGGGGACGACAGCGCCGCCGGCCGACCTGCCCTCGTCGGACACAACCACCGCCGACATCGAGCAGGAGGTGTCCACCGAGCTGCACGCGTTCGACACCTCGAGCCGCGACCGCACCACGTACACCGGCAGCGGCTCGGTGCCCGGCTACGTCATGGGCCGCTGGGCGCTCAGCTCGCACGAGGGGCACCTGCGGGTGGCGACGACGAGCGCGCCTCCGTGGGGCGGGGACGTCCCGAGCGAGAGCAGCGTCGTCGTGATGGAGGAGCGCGGCAACGGCCTCGTGCAGGTCGGCCGGCTCAACGGGCTCGGCGTCGGCGAGCGCATCTACGCAGTGCGCTACTTCGGCGACCTCGCCACCGTCGTGACGTTCCGGCAGACCGACCCGCTCTACGTCGTGGACCTGGCCGACCCCACGGCGCCCGCCCTGCTCGGCGAGCTGAAGATCCCCGGCTTCTCCACCTACCTGCACCCGGTCGAAGACGACCTGCTGCTGGGCGTCGGCATGGACACCGACGCGGACGGGCGCACGACCGGCATGCAGGTGTCGCTGTTCGACCTGTCCGACCGCAGCAAGCCCGTGCAGGTCGACCGGCTGCCGCTCGGCCAAGGGTGGACGCCGGCCGCCGACGACAGCCGCGCCTTCGGCTACGACGTGGCGCGCCGGACGGCGCTGCTGCCGTACGGCACGTGGGAGGGCCGTCCGTCCTCCTCCGCGCTCGGCATCCGCGTCGAGGGCCGCACCCTGGTGGAGGCGGGGCGGCTGCAGGTGTCGCCGGACGCGCCGGCCGAGCGCGTGCTCTCGGACGAGGACGGCATCTACTCCGTGAGCCGGCGCGGCGTCGTCTCGGGGTCGTGGTCGGGCTTCACGCGGACCGGCTCCGTCGACTTCGCGCGGTAGAGGGGGGCGGCTACCGGCCGGTAGCGAGCGCACGGGACCATGGGCTCGTACGTCCGACTGTCCCCGATCTCGCAGGAGCACCTCCGTGTCCGACATCAGCTTCGACGGCCGCGTCGCCGTCGTCACCGGCGCCGGCGGCGGCCTCGGCCGCACCTACGCCCTCGAGCTCGCCCGTCGCGGTGCCGCCGTCGTCGTCAACGACCTCGGTGGCAGCGTCAAGGGCGAGGGCGGCGACCACACCGCCGCGCAGAAGGTCGTCGACGAGATCAAGGCTGCCGGTGGCGACGCCGCCCCGAACTTCGACTCCGTCTCGACCCCCGAGGGCGGCGCCGCGATCGTGCAGACCGCGATCGACACCTTCGGCAAGGTCGACATCGTCGTCAACAACGCCGGCTTCCTGCGCGACAAGAGCTTCCTCAAGCTCACCTGGGACGACCTCGACGCGGTCCTCGACGTCCACCTCAAGGCGGCCTTCTACGTCAGCCAGCCGGCCTTCGCGAACATGAAGGAGAACGGCTACGGCCGCTTCGTGTTCACCGCGTCCAACGCGACGTTCGGCAACTTCGGCCAGACCAACTACTCGGCCGCCAAGATGGGCCTGGTCGGCCTGTCCAACACGATCGCCGTCGAGGGCGCCCGCGCCGGCATCCTCTCCAACGTGATCATGCCGGTCGCCAAGACCCGGATGACCGAGGAGCTGCTCGGCGAGTTCGCCAACTACCTCGCGCCCGAGCTGGTCACGCCGATGGTGACCTACCTCTGCAGCGAGGCCTGCACGACCACGCACGGCGCGTACTCCGCCGCCGGCGGCCGCTACGCCGCGGTGAAGTGGACGCTCGGCGAGGGCTGGTTCGCCGGCTCGGGCAACACGCCCACCGCCGAGGAGATCCAGGCACACCTGGATGAGATCAACGACATGAGCGGCGCGATCGTCCCGCAGTCCACGACCGACGAGATCATGGCGCTGGCCGCGAAGTTCCAGCCGGCCAGCTAGTCCCGCAGGACGTACGGAAGGGGCGGCGCCTGCGGGCGCCGCCCCTTCGTCGTGCTCGGCGCTGGACGGTGCAGGTGCGGGCGGGGCGGCTGCAGACGCAGCTGCCGCAGGACGAGCTCATGGGGTTCTCCACGTCCGCGCAGGCGGAACAAGGCTGCTCCTCCTGGTCGTCGACGGTCTAGGCCGGACCTGGAGCGCTGGGAAGGAGGACCCCCGGGTTGAGCGTGCCCTTCGGGTCCAGCGCGTCCTTGATGGCGCGCATGGCGGCGATCTCGGTGGCGCTGCGGGACAGCTGCAGCCAGGCCACCTTCGCACGGCCGACGCCGTGCTCGCTGCTGATGGAGCCGTGCAGCTCGGCGACCACGCGCAGCACCGCGTCGGTGACCTGCTCCCCGTGCTCGCCGGCGCCCAGGACGTTGACGTGCAGGTTGCCCTCGTTGACGTGGCCGAAGACCACCAGGCGGGCATCTGGCGCGACGGCGGCGACCGTGGGCTGCAGGCGATCCACCAGCGTCGGCAGCAGTCGCAGCGGCACCGACACGTCCAGCTTCACCGGCACGCCCTCGGCGTTGATGGCCTCGGTGTGCTGCTCGCGGTAGGCCCACAGCGCGCGCTGTCCGGCCGCGTCGCTGGCGATGAGCGCGTCGAGCAGCCCGTCCGCCTCGCCGACCGCCTCCACCAGCGCGTCGGTCGGGTCGTCGCGGTCGGCGCACTCCAGCAGCAGGTAGGCCGGGTGGTCCACCTCGAACGGCGCGGGCAGCCCGGAGTGCTTGCGCACCAGAGCGATCCCGTCGGCGAAGACGAGCTCGGCGGCGGACAGCGACGGCAGGCGGTCCCGCAGACCGGGCAGCAGGTCGACCGCCGCCTGCGTCGACTCCAGCGCGAGCAGCGCGACGCAGCTCTTGCGCGCGCGCGGCACGAGCTTGAGCCGCACCTTGGTGACGACACCGAGGGTGCCCTCGCTGCCGGCCAGCAGCGAGACCAGGTCGTAGCCGGTGCCGTCCTTGAGCAGCCCGGCCAGACGGCTGACGACCGAGCCGTCCGCGAGCACCGCCTCCGCGCCGAGCAGCTGCGCGCGCATCGAGCCGTAGCGCAGCACCCGGATGCCACCGGCGTTCGTGGCAACCAGCCCGCCCACGGTGGCGCTCTCGCGCGCGGCGAGGTCGACGCCGAAGTCCAGCCCGGCCGCCCGGGCGTGCGCCTGCAGGGCGGCGAGGGTGACGCCGGCGCCGACGGTGACCTGCGCGGCGGGCACGTCCACCTCGCCCAGCTCGTCGAGGCGGGTCAGCGACAGCAGCACCTCGCCGCCGGCCGGGATGCCACCGCCGACCAGCCCGGTGTTGCCTCCCTGCACCACGACCGAGACGCCGGCGGCGCCGCAGGCGGTGAGGATCGCAGCGACCTCCTCGGTGGTGCGCGGACGGACGACGCAGCCGGCGCGCCCGGCGAAGCGCCCGGTCCAGTCCCTCTCGTACGACGCTGTCAGGTCCGCGTCGACCAGCACGTGCTCGGCGCCAACGGCGGCGCGCAGCTCCTCGAACGGGATCAAGACAGGACGCGCAGCCGCACGGTCTCGGGCAGCGCCCGCAGCGCCCCCGCGAAGGAATCCACCTCGGCAGCGCCGACATCGGTGACCACGTAGCCGAGCGAGCCCGCGGTGGCCAGCAGCTGGCCCTCGATGTTGATGCCGTGCTCGGCGAGCAGCGACGTGACGGTGGCCAGCACGCCGGGGGTGTTCAGGTGCAGGTGCAGCAGGCGGGTGCCCGCGGCCCGCGGGAGGGCGACCTGCGGGAGGTTGACCGACAGCGCGGTGGTGCCGTCCGCGGCGTAGTCCCGCAGCTTGCCGGCGACGAAGTGGCCGATGTCCTGCTGGGCCTCCTCGGTGGAGCCGCCGACGTGCGGGGTGAGGATGACGTTGGGCAGCCCGCGCAGCTCGGAGACGAACTCCTCGCCGGTCTTCTTCGGCTCGACCGGGAAGACGTCCACCGCGGCCCCCGCGATGTGGCCGCTCTCGATGTGGCTGCGCAGCGCCGCGTGGTCGACGACGAAGCCCCGGGACAGGTTGAGGAAGATGCTGCCGGGGCGCATCCGGGAGAACTGCTCCTCGCCGAACAGGCTGTTGTTCGACACCCGTCCGTCGACGTGCAGCGTGACGACGTCGCTCTCGGCGAGCAGCTCGTCGAGCGTGCCGCAGCGACGGGCGTTGCCCAGCGCCAGCTTGTCGGTGGTGTCGAAGAACAGCACCGACATGCCGAGCGCCTCGGCCAGCACGGACAGCTGGCTGCCGATGTTGCCGTAGCCGACGATGCCGAGCCGACGGCCGCGCACCTCGTGGCTGCCGACGGCGGACTTGTCCCAGCGCCCGGCGTGCATGTCGGCGTTCTTCTCGGTGAGCCGACGTGTGAGGGCGATGATCTCCGACAGCGCGAGCTCGACGACGCTGCGCGTGTTGGAGAACGGCGCGTTGAACACCGCGACGCCGCGCTCGGCGGCAGCGGCGAGGTCGATCTGGTTGGTGCCGATGCAGAAGGCGCCGATGGCCAGCAGGTCCGGCGCCCCGTCCAGCACCTCGGCGGTGACCGTGGTGTTGCTGCGGATGCCGAGGACCCGCACGCCTGCCAGGCGTTCGACCAGCTCCTGCTCGCCCAGTGCCCGCTCGAGCCGCTCCACGTCGTAGCCGGCGTCCTTGAGCGTCCACGCAGCGTCGGAGTGGATGTTCTCGAGCAGCAGGGCCCGCTCGGGGGTGGACACGTCGCTCCAGGGGTGTGTACGGCAGCTCGGACGGTGCGGGACGAAGCGGCGCAGGCCGAACAGGCCGGCGCCGGGCTCGCTCCCAGGCTACCGGCGGCCCCCGCAGGCGTCTGGCCGGGCAGCGCACGCGGCACGCCCTCACAGTGACCACGGGGCATGACCCCTACGAGCCATCTCCGGTCGCGCGGGTTCAGACGGGGATCCGAGGCTCCGAGGATCTGCCCATGACCGCCGCAGGTTCGGCCGACCTGCATCCCGTGCTGCCCCTGCCCAGAGTCGGCAACTACCCGCGCTGCGCCGCCGCCACCTCGCTGGCCGAGGCCTGCGAGGGACTGGCGGACGACCTGCGCGAGCAGTACGACCTGCCGAGCATCTACCTGCTGGTCGACGGCCGGCTGCGCTGCCAGGCGGCGCGCGGCTACTTCCAGGTCGTCGACGGCTTCACCCCGGAGACCGGGGTCATCGGCCGGGTCGTCATGACCGGTACGCCGGTCGTCATCCACGACGTCCGGCAGGACCCGTCCTTCATCGCCGCGATCCCCGGGCTGCTCGCCGAGGCGGCGGTGCCCGTGCGCGTGCACGGCACGACCGTCGGCGCCGTGAACGTCGAGTCCGGCACCTTCCTCCCGCAGGACATCGCCGAACGGCTCACCGTGGCGGCCGAGGTGCTCGGCAGCACCATCGAGCGCCTGGGCGGCATGCCGCCGGTCCCGCTCGCCCAGCGCCTGGCCCGCATCGCCGTCGGCCTCACCTCGCTCACCGACGGGGACGAGATCCGCGTCCGCGCCGTCGAGGGCGCGCTGCAGGTGTCCGGCATGAGCAGCGCAGCGCTGAGCGAGGAGGACCCCGACGGCGGCTGGGTCGTCGTTGCGGCCAGCGGTCCGCTCGCCGCCACGCTGGCCGAGTGGACCGACGACGACCAGCGCGTCATGGCTGCGTGGGTCGGCGCCGGCACCTCCTCGCACTTCCCCGGCGGCGTCGACGTGCCGGCGGGCTACGAGTTCCTGCTGCGCGCCCGCGTACGGGCCATCTCGGTCCAGCCGCTGGTGGTCGCCGGTCGCGTCACCGGCATCCTCACCACCGCAGACACGCACCCGGTCCCGCACGACCCGACCGTCGGAGCGGCGCTGGAGCTGCTCGCCGCACAGACCGCTGCGTCGCTGTCGAACGCCGAGGCGATGGCCGAGCTCAGCCGCCGCGCCAAGGAGGACCCGCTCACCGGGCTGAAGAACGCCGCGTCCTTCGCCCAGGACCTCGAGCACGCGGGCACCGGCACCGTCTGCGTCCTCGTGGACGTCGACCACTTCAAGCAGGTCAACGACACCTTCGGCCACGTCGCGGGCGACCGGCTGCTGTGCGCGCTGGCCGACGAGCTGAGCGGGAACCTGCGCGAGGGAGCGATGCTCTACCGGGTGGGCGGCGACGAGCTGGCGGTCCTGCTGCCGGCGGACGAGTCCGTCGCGCAGGGCGTCGCGCAGCGCCTCGTCCACGCTGCCCGCCGCGTCCGCACCACGGTCTCGATCGGCGTCGCACACGTCGGTGCCGGCAGCCCGCAGATCGCCCGGCTGCGCGCCGATCGCGCGCTGTACGAGGCGAAGTCGCGCGGTCGCGACCAGTACGTCGTCGCCGACTGAGGCGACCGCTCAGACCGGCGGGAGGACCGTGACGACGCCCGTGCGGCCGTCGGCAACCAGCGACCCGCGCTCGAAGTCCTGTCGGCGGTCCGGGGGCGACCCGAACCGCTTGAACGGGGAGTCGCGCTCGATGCGCTCGTCGGTCGTGGGGTAGCCGAGGGTCCCGCGCTCCACGCCGAGCTGGACGTAGCGCTCGTGGATCGCGCCGGTCACCGCACGCGCTCCCGTCTCGACGCTCCAGGAGATGCGGCCGCGCTGGAAGCGGGTGAAGCGGCCGCGGCCGTCGCCCACGAGCGTGTCGCCACCGATGGGGAAGCCGAGGCGGCCGGTCTCGGCACCCGCGGACGTGTACAGCACCGCGATGGGACCGCGGGTCTCCCAGGCGCCGGTGGCGGAGGACCAGGAGATGCGGCCGTTCTCGAAGGACTGCGCGCTGCCGCCGGTGACCGCCAGCGGCGAGGTGACCGGGAAGCCGAGCGGGCCGGCCTCCGCGCCCGTGGCGACGTAGCGCGCGGAGATCGGGCCGACGGTCTCGCGCGCGCCGGTGCTGCTCTTGTAGGAGATGCGTCCGCGCTGGTAGCGCTGCGCCCGGCCACCCGCCGTCGCCACCTCGCCGTACACGGAAGCGCCGAGCGGGGAGCCGTTCTCGCCCAGGGCGATGTACCGCGCCGTGATCGGCGTGTAGGCCTGCGGGAGGCGGTCGCTGTTGTGGTCGACCGTGCGGTTGTCGGTCGCCGGCGCGGTCGAGCACGCCTCGAACCTCCACGGCGGAGTGCAGGACACGACCCGGCAGTGCACGCCGCCTACCTGGCGCACGTCCTGGTTGCACTGGCCGTAGCGGAACGCGTTGCAGCAGACCTTGCGCTGGTCGCACGTGCCCGGCAGGCCCGACGTGCACGAGCACGACCAGCAGCTCGAGGAGCAGATGCCGGCCCGCGCGCCGGGCGTCGTGCAGCGCGAGCACGTGGCGTTGCAGTCGATGATGTAGCGCGCCTTGCCGCCGCACAGCGATGCGCCGTCGGCCTTCCACCAGCCGGCCGCGATGGAACCGGGCGGGCAGGCGTTC
>JAOPWK010000193.1 GCA_025965735.1 Frankiales bacterium | reverse complement strand
CCAGCTCTACAGCGCGCGCATGGCCGCACCCGGGCACGCCTTCGGCCCGGACACCCCGTGGCAGCGTGAGCTCGAGGACGCCTTCCCGTACGTCGAGACGCCCGACCAGCTCGAGGCGATCGACGAGTTGAAGCAGGACATGGAGAAGGCGGTCCCGATGGACCGCGTCATCATGGGCGACGTCGGCTACGGCAAGACCGAGATCGCCGTACGTGCAGCCTTCAAGGCCGTGCAGGACGGCAAGCAGGTGGCGGTCCTGGTGCCGACGACGCTGCTGGTGCAGCAGCACTACAACACCTTCCGCGACCGCTTCCAGGCCTTCCCGGTGAAGGTCCGCGCCGTCAGCCGCTTCAACTCCGAGAAGGAGCAGAAGGAGGTGATGGACGGCGTCACCAGCGGCGAGGTCGACGTCGTGATCGGCACGCACCGGCTGCTCAGCAAGTCGACGCAGTTCAAGGACCTCGGTCTGGTCATCGTCGACGAGGAGCAGCGGTTCGGCGTCGAGCACAAGGAGTTCCTCAAGCAGATGAGGACCGCCGTGGACGTGCTCACCATGTCCGCGACGCCGATCCCGCGCACGCTCGAGATGAGCCTCACCGGCATCCGCGAGATGTCGACGATCCTCACCCCGCCCGAGGAGCGGCACCCCGTGCTGACCTTCGTCGGGCCCTACGACGAGAAGCAGATCAGCGCCGCCATCCGCCGCGAGCTGATGCGCGAGGGGCAGGTCTTCTTCCTGCACAACCGCGTCGAGTCGATCGACCGCGTCGCCAAGCGCCTGCGCGAGCTGGTGCCCGAGGCGCGGGTCGCCACCGGGCACGGGCAGATGTCGGAGGAGGCGCTCGAGCAGGTCATGGTCGGCTTCTGGGAGAAGGACTACGACGTGCTCGTCTGCACGACGATCGTCGAGTCCGGCCTGGACATCCCGAACGCCAACACGCTGATCGTCGACCGCGCCGACAGCTTCGGCCTGAGCCAGCTGCACCAGATCCGCGGACGCGTCGGCCGAGGTCGCGAGCGCGCCTACGCGTACTTCACCTACATGCCCGACAAGCCGCTCACCGAGCTCGCGCACGACCGGCTCGCCACCATCGCGCAGAACACCGAGGTCGGCGCCGGCATGGCCGTCGCGATGAAGGACCTCGAGATCCGCGGCGCCGGCAACCTGCTCGGCGGCGAGCAGTCGGGCCACATCGCCAGCGTCGGCTTCGACCTCTACATGCGGCTGGTCGGCGAGGCGGTGGGCGACTTCAAGCGCGGCGGCGAGCTGGCGGAGGAGATGCGCGACACCAAGGTCGACCTGCCGGTCGACGCGCACCTCCCGCACGACTACATCCCGAGCGAGCGGCTGCGGCTGGAGGCCTACCGCCGGCTGGCCGGGGCGTACGACGACGGCGCCATCGAGGCGGTGCGCCAGGAGCTGGCCGACCGCTACGGCCCGCTGCCCGACCCTGTGGAGCGGCTGCTCCTGGTCGCGCGCTTCCGGGCTTACGCACGGCAGTTCGGCCTGACCGAGGTCAGCGTGCAGGGCAGCTCGATCCGCTTCGCGCCGCTGGACCTGCGCGAGAGCCAGACCATGCGCCTGCAGCGGCTCTACCCGCGCTCGGTCGTCAAGCCGCAGACGTCCACGGTGCTGGTGCCGCGCCCGACCACGGCCCGCATCGGCGGCCAGCCGCTGCGCGACGAGGCGCTGCTGGACTGGGCGCGCGGCCTGCTGGAGGCCGTGCTCGGCGAGTCGGTCGCTGCCGGCGCGGCGGCCGCGTCTGGCAACCTATGACCAGCACGACCTCCTCATCTGGAAGGAACGCGTACCCCGTGAAGCGCACCCCTCGTCGGCTGGTCCTCGCCACCGGTGCCCTGCTGCTGCTCACCGGCTGCGGGGGCACCAACCAGGTCCGTGCCGGCGCGGCGGCGCTCATCGGCACCGAGCGGATCACGACGACCGAGCTGCAGGCGATCGTCGAGCGCGGGCTCGCCGACCCGCAGGCCGCGCAGCAGCTCGGCGCGGACCGCGCGGCCTACCAGCGCCAGGCGCTGTCCCGCCTCATCAACAGCGCGGTGCTGGAGGAGGCTGCCGACGCCCAGGGCGTCGAGGTGACGCAGGGCGAGGTGGCCGAGCAGCTCGAGCTGTTCGCCGGCCAGGCCGGTGGCCGTGAGGCCCTCGAGCAGCAGGCGGCGCAGAGCGGCATCGCCCCGGAGGACCTCGAGCCGTTCGTGCGCAGCATCGTCCTCGACCAGCAGCTCGGCGACGCGCTCACCGAGGACGTCCAGGTGCCGGCCGCGGACCTGCAGGCGCTCTACCAGGAGAACATCGCCATGTACGACCGCGTCCGGACGCGGCACATCCTCGTTCCGGAGGAGGCGACGGCCCGCACGATCCTCGGCAACGTCACCAGGGACCGCGCGCGCTTCGCACCGCTGGCCGTGCAGTTCTCCACCGACACCTCCAACAAGGACAAGGGCGGCGACCTCGGGCTGGCCGGCCGTGGGCAGTTCGTCCCCGAATTCGAGAACGCCGTCTTCGGCGCCAAGACCGGCGACGTCGTGCTCGTCCAGACGCAGTTCGGCTGGCACGTCGTCGAGGTGCTCGAGCGCCAGACCACGACGCTGGCCGAGGCGGAGCCCGAGCTGCGCCGTACCGCGCTGCAGGCCGAGCGGCAGGCTGCCGTGCAGAGCCTTCTCCAGGAGACCAGTGCCGACCTCGGCATCAAGGTCAACCCGCGCTTCGGCACCTACAACAGCGAGACCGGTCAGGTGGAGCCGATCGCGAGCGCCAACGACGTCCTCACGCCGAACGAGGGCCAGGCTCCGCCCGCCGGTCCCGCCGGTGAGGCGCCCACGGGCGGGGCACCCGTCGAGGAGCCCGCGCCCTCTCCGGCCGGCTAGTGGCGCGCCGGGTCGTCCTGGTCGTCGTCTCGCCGCGGGTCCCACCTGGCCTGCTGTCGTGGCCGGCCTGGCAGGCCCTGCAGTCCGGTCCGGTGCTGACCGGCAGCGCCTCGCCGCAGCTGCCGTTCCTGCGTGACGCCGGTGTCGAGGTCGAGGTCGTGGAGCGGTCCGCTGACCGGCTGCTCGACCACCCGGCCGAGGTCGTGGTCTGGCTGACCACCGGCGACGAGGACGCCGCGCTGGTGCGCGAGGTCGGGCTGCGCGCGGTGCGGAGCGGGGTCGTGGTGGAGCAGCTGCACGGTTCCTACGACCCTCCCGGTGCGCGGCTGCTCGACGTGGTCGCGGTCATGGACCGGCTGCGCTCACCGGGCGGCTGCCCGTGGGACGCCGAGCAGACGCACGAGAGCCTCAAGCCGTACCTCCTCGAGGAGGCGTACGAGGCCTACCAGGCGCTGGAGGACGGCAACTGGACCGACCTGCGCGAGGAGCTCGGGGACGTCCTGCTGCAGGTGGTGTTCCACGCCCGGATCGCCGACGGCTGGTCGATCGACGAGGTTGCCGGCGACCTGGTGGACAAGCTGGTCCGCCGCCACCCGCACGTCTTCGCCGGCGCGAGCGCCGACGACCTGGAGGGCACCTGGGAGGCGCTCAAGGCCGCGGAGAAGGGCCGCACCTCGGTGACCGACGGGGTGCCGCTCGGCCAGCCGGCGCTGTCGCTGGCGCACAAGCTGCAGAAGCGGGCTGCCAGGCTCGGCGCGCCGATTCCGCCGGCGGAGGGTCTGGGCGGCGAGCTGTGGGAGGTGGTCGCACGCTGCCGCGACGCCGGCCTGGACCCGGAGGTGGAGCTGCGTTCAGTGGCGCGAGCCTTCCGGGACCGGCTGGCCGCGGCCGAGGCCGCCGTGCGGGCGCAGGGCGGCGAGCCGGGCGACCTGACGCCGGCGGAATGGGCTCGGCTCCTCCCTTAGCCGAAATCCGCTTGTGCACAGGCGCTTTGGGCTTGTCGACGTGTTCGAACAGGTGTACGATGAGGCATGTCCAG
The DNA here is from genome assembly GCA_025965735.1 of Frankiales bacterium. Taxonomy (GTDB): domain Bacteria; phylum Actinomycetota; class Actinomycetes; order Mycobacteriales; family SCTD01; genus SCTD01. Next base: position 146 of record JAOPWK010000193.1, on the reverse strand, counting down.
CCGGCCTCTCGACGACGGCCTGCAGGTCGCGTCGCTGGACCGGGTGCGGGAGTGGCTGGTCGCTGATGCGCAGTCGTGGGCAGCGCAGCTCGGTGAGCTCGCCGCCTTGGCCGCGCGGGCGGAGCGGGCTGGTGCGCAGGTCCGGC